>JAMORO010000012.1 GCA_027063505.1 Sulfurimonas sp. | reverse complement strand
CGGAGTATATGGTGAAGCTTCAGGAGAGCGAAACACGAACAAAACCTATCTACATACTCGTTTTATTCACAACCTTTATAAAAGTTTAGATTATGAAGTCTATCTACAGTCGGAGACTAATGAGTTCACCAGTGTAGATAAACGCCGTTTAGGAGGTGGGGGACTTCGGTATCACTTTTTAGATGATGTATATGGGGATCTTTTTTTTGGTTTAGGGGCTTATAGTGAGCAGATAACTTATACAACAGCCCTAGACCCCAAAGAGAATAACATGCGAGCAAATAGTTATGTCGCCTATGTAAACAGGTTTACAGAGAGAGTGAAGTTCACCTATGTCGGGTACTATCAGCCAAGAGTAGATGATCTTAAAGACTATATTAACTCAAATGCGATTGAGCTCAAAGTAAAAATCTATAAACACTTGAGTCTAAAAGTGAAAATGTACTACGATGTGGACTCATCCCCTGCAATAGGCCGTGAAAAGGTAGACTTCACACAAGAGACCTCTTTTAGTTATGAGTTTTAACATATGTTATAATATAAGTATGAATAAAGAATCT
The DNA here is from genome assembly GCA_027063505.1 of Sulfurimonas sp. Lineage (GTDB taxonomy): Bacteria > Campylobacterota > Campylobacteria > Campylobacterales > Sulfurimonadaceae > Sulfurimonas. Next base: position 5,396 of record JAMORO010000012.1, on the reverse strand, counting down.
ATATTAAAGTATCTTATCACTGTTAAAGACCAGTATAAATCAGAGGGTTTTTTGATTAAAGCTCTTTTTGGTTCATTTTCTCGGGGTGAGGAGAATGCACAGAGTGATGTAGATATTTTAGTTGAAGCAACTCCTGCATTTGCAAATAGATATGGCTTTGGTGCGATTAGTCGTATACAAGAGATTCAAGAGGAACTTTCAATTGCACTCGGTCGTTCTGTTGACTTAGCAGATAGTACTGGTATGAGTAAGACCGGTAAAAAGTTTATCATCGATAGAGCGATATATGTCTAAAGAGTCTATTAGTAAAGTGTATCTTATTTTAGAAAAAATAGAGTACATTGAACAAATAGTACAAAACAATGGTTGCATAACAAATGCTCTAGAGGATTCGATAACGGCTAGACCTGCAATACTTATGCATTTAACAGCAATAGCTGAACAGTTTAATAAACTCAAGCAAGAGCATGCAGAAGATATATTAAATGCTTTTGATAATAAAGACATTAAAGGTATGTATGATGTTAGAACATATATTGCTCATGATTATGAAGGTGTGAATCTTGCTATCGTAGAGTGGATAATTAGAAATGGACTGCCGAAGTTTAAGATGCAAGGCCAAGCAATAATTGCTAGTGCTTAGTTTCAGGTGAAGCTAAAGTGTTGCACTCTTCTTTGAGTGGTTTATATAGTAAAGTGCGAACATACTTATAGTCCCACCTACGATGATATGAGTCTCGATAGGCTCATCTAAGATAAGCCATGCACTCAGAAGTGCAAATATAGGAACTAAAAACATAAACGAGCTTGTTCTCTCACTCCCAATCTTTCCACTCGCCATAAAAAATATTGTCGTGGCTATAGTCTGCCCAAAAACAGCAAGATAGATAAGTGCTACCCAAAATGCCACTCCCTGCTCAAAGGCTAAAAGAACATCAGAGCTATAAGCATAAAAAAATGAGACAACAGTTGCTATAAGTGAGATAAAAAAACTGTAGTGAATGGGGTGTATGTGAGCATGGGAGTGTTGCGAGAGTATAGTTACTCCTGCCCAGATCAGTGCACAGAGTAAAAAGTAGAGATTTGCAGTGCTAAAAAAGAGGCTCATATCATCAAGTTCTAAGATAATAAACCCACCCACTAAACCAATAAAAAGACCAAAATACTGATGCTTTGAGACACTCTTTTTAAAAAGCAGTGCAACTAAAACAAAGGTAAGCAGTGGAGAGAGCGAGGTGATGATGACACTTCCAGCCCCTGCTAAACCATACTTTATCCCAAAAAAAGCACTCACCATAAACGCTATGTTTAAAACGCTACTAGCACCTATGAATACAAGAGAGTGTTTACTTAACCTGATAGGCTCTTTAAAGAAGTAGAGTATGGGTAAAAACGAGAGACTCATAAGAAAAAAACGCCAAAATACTATGATATCCATAGGCATAGACTCTGTGAGAATCTTAAGAGCAGTCCAGCCACCACCCCAAAAGAGCATAGCAAGAACTAAGAGCCAGGTGTAGGTGCTAGACTCTTTTTTCGTATTCATCAATGATTTTTGTGACTATAAGATCTGAGGTGACATTTAAAGAGGTACGACACATATCTAAAATACGGTCAACAGCTACTATAAGGGCAATATACTCTGTTGGGAGTCCTATCTGGTTGAGGATGATAACCATCATAACCAGTGAAGCACTTGGAAGTGCTGCGACTCCGATACTCAAAGCTACTACTGTTATACCAAGGAGAAGCTGATCTCCAAAGCCAAGTGTCACTCCCGCTAGATTTGCGATGTAGAGAACAGCTACTGTAAGATAGGCTGCTGTTCCATCCATAGAGACAGTAGCTCCGAGTGGTAAGACAAAAGAGGCATTTTTTTTATCAACACCACCTATCTCTTCAACGACTCGCATACTTACAGGAAGAGTAGCTGCAGAAGAGGCAGTTGAAAACGCCATGATGGGAGCTTCTCTTACATCTGAGAGGTATCTATATGGGTTTACTTTTGTAAAAAGGCGAAGTGTTGCAGGGAGTGTGATGACTCCGTGAAAAACAATAACTCCAACAACTAAGAGCATGTACTTATAGAGTCCTAAAACAACCTCTATTCCCTGTTCGGCTATAACATAAGAGATAAGTGAAAAAACCCCAATAGGTGTGAGTTTTATAATCCACTCTGCTATGACGAGCATCGCTTCACTCACGGAATTAAAGAGGTTTATAAGAGGCTCTTGTTGCTCTTTTTTAAGATAGAGTGTCGCAACCCCAAACAAAACAGCAAAAACAATAATCTGCATCATAGAGCCACTACTGAGTGCATGGAAGATATTTGTTGGGATAAAGGAGAGAATCATATTTTCTAAAGAGAAAGGGGCGATAGTTTGTGCTTTCTCATAAGCGAGTCCTGCATGACTCACTTTTTCGCCAATATGAAATATATTCATTGCAAGGATGGCCGTAACTACTGCTAATGCTGTAGTAAACATATAGAGCCCAATGGTACGAAGCCCCATCCGTTTGAGATGTTCAATAGAGCCAAGCCCTAAAATCGCAACAAAAATACTTGCAAAAACAAGAGGTACTACTATCATCTTTAAAAGATAAACAAAAGCCGTCCCTATCACTTTCTGCGCAAGAGCGAGTTCTGGTAAGAGACTTCCAAAAAGTACTCCTAAGATAATCCCAAGAACGACAAGTGTATTTGTTGTGGCATATTTTTTTACTTTTTGAATCATTTTAACCTCTCTGTTTGATGAAAGTGTAGCGTATTAAAGTAAGTTCTTCTTTATCCAAAAAGAGAGGACATAGAGTCCCCATATGTGCTGTTTAAAACTTCCTCTGCTTGCAGTGAGGAGATACTCTTTGAGTCTCTCCTCTTTAAACATTCCTGTCTCTCTATTTACCTCTTGAATAAGTGCAATTTTTCCAGAGTTTATAAGGTACTCCATGTAGGGGTTTGCAAAGCCCTTTTTCTTTCTTGTAAGAGTCCTCTCACTAAGTTTTCCCTGCATTATCTCTTTGAGAAGAGACTTAGTAACACCATCCTCATAACGGATCTTTGGGTCTATGCTAAAGATGAGGTTTGCAAGCTCGTGATCTAAAAAGGGTGTTCTAGACTCTATGGAGTGAGCCATACTTACACGGTCTAGTTTTGTGAGAAAGTGCTCAGCTTGAAAGATGTTAAGGTCGATGTAACTGTACCAAAGAGACTCATCTTTATGAGTAGAAGCTTCAAATCTATCTCTATATTTTTGTAGATACTGCAAAGACTCATTATCTTTTACATTTCTTCGCATGAGTGCATTTTTTTGTAGGTCTGTAAACTTATCACCACTTGTGCGAAAGAGGAGGGTATCATCAAAAACACGCTTATACCACTCCCACTCACGGTTCATTGAGAAGTTTGCACGGAAGTACTTTTTAAGCCAGTTTTTATGGGCAAGAGTTTTGGCCTGCTCTATGTCAAGATACTCAAAGTACTGTCTATATCCTAAAAAGAGCTCATCACTCCCCTCTCCACTCATCACAACCTTGTAGCCATCTCTCCTGATCTGCTCAAAAAGAAGATACAGAGGCACAGCAGCAGGGTCGTTGAGTGGTTCATCCATAAGCTCTAGAACAGTGTCACTCGCCTCCATAAAAGCCATCTCGTCTATCTCTACCTCTTGGTTGTTTATGTTCAAAAAATCGGCTGTATCACGAGCATTAGCTCGCTCATCATACTTACTAAACTCTTTGTAGCCTAGTGTATAAGTCTGTAGCTCCTTTCCCATGCTCTTTGCATAGTAGTTGATGGTTGCACTATCTATGCCTCCAGAGAGGAGTGAAGCGATGGGGACATCTGCATCTAAACGAAGAGCCATAGACTCTTCAAGTTTTTCTCGCACACGCACTACTGCTTCATCTCTGTCGCTAATAGTGTTTGAGGGAGCATCTAAGAGGTCAAAGTAGCGTTTTACACTGTAGACACCATCTCTAAGTTTTAAGTACTCTCCCGCTGCTAGTTTATAGATACCCTTAAAAAATGTATGGGGCGGGGTGGGTGTTAAAAAAGAGAGATAGGAGAGCAGTGCATCCTCATTCATCTCTTTTTTCTTTAAAAAAGGTGTTAGTGCTTTTATCTCAGAGCTAAAGTAAAAGCTCTTCTCTTGCATAAAAAAGAGTGGTTTCTTTCCAAGTCTATCTCTAAAAAGATAGAGTGTGTCACTATGAAGTAGGGCGATGGAAAACATACCACGAAGGTGTGAGACAAACCCCTCTCCCCACTTTAGATAAGCAGCGATAATTACCTCACTATCACTCTGTGTTTTAAACTCGAAGTTGAGCTCTTCTCTCAGGGCTTTGAAGTTATAGATTTCACCATTAAAGGAGAGTAGAATATCTTTATGTTTAAAGGGCTGATGGGAGCGTTTATCTAAGTCTAAGATGCTTAAACGCTGGTGTGCGAAGAAGAGCTGAGAGTTTTGCGCTACACCGCAGTAGTCCGGCCCACGGTGGGAGAGTTTTGCAAGGGCACTTCTGGCTGTAGATTCATTATATTCACCAATGATACCAAAAATACCGCACATATAGTTCTCTCTTTTTAAATTTTATACATTGTACAAGATAGCTTTTCAAAAGTCAATTTTGTGTTTAGACTTCTATATTTAATACAATCTTTACTTGCTTATCTATCTCAAGCATCTCTTTGTAGGAGAGTTTAGTGAGTAAACCTTTTAAAATCCTTTGATTATCTAAAGCTCTTATTTGGTCACATAAAACATCGCTTGTTTTTTCTAAGTTGTCTCGTTTAGTAATTCTGTATCTTAAAGGGTAAGTATCACCTATCAAAACAGTTGATATAGGTAAAATTATAGTTGTAGGGTGTTCACACTCATTTAAAATGTCTGTTTGGTAGATTAAAATAGGTCTTATTTTACCAACTTCATTTCCTTTTTTAGGATTAAGTTTAGCTAAGTATATTTCACCTTTTTGAAACATTATAGACCATCGTTTATAGTTGCATCAAACTCTCGAGAGATTTTTAGACTCTCTTCTCTTACTTTAAAAGAAGCATTTTTTATCTGCTCTTTAAGTCTCTCTTTTTCTAAGGCATCTTTATAGTAAACAACTGCTTTTCTTATGAGATCACTTTTGGTAGTATTTAAAGTTTTTACCATATCTTCTAAGGTATTATAAAATGTGTCATCAGATTTTAAAGTAATTGTATGCATGATTTTTTCCTTTATTTTTTCTATTATAGAGAAAATTATCTTAAAGTAATATTTTAGTAATACTGTTTTTATACTCTGTAAAAAGCAACAGTGATGTCATTTTCCATATACCCTTGGCAAAAACGAACCTCTTTTACTTTGAGTCGCTTGGCAACACTCCTAATCTCATCTTGATTTATATAG
>JAMORO010000011.1 GCA_027063505.1 Sulfurimonas sp. | reverse complement strand
GTTATATGTATCACTCTCTGTATCTCCCTCTAGGGCATTAAAGATAAACGCTACTTTAGAGGAGTTATAGCAGTTTTGAATAAAGAGCTGTGTCTCAAACTTGGTGAGAACATTAAGCGCACCGCTACAGATGTAGTAGTCTAAAACTGGAGGGGCTTCTTTACAGATGTCGCTATATAAGATCTCCTGTGCTGTCTCATTTGAGGCGATGGAGTACATGTCCATAACTGAGTCTATCCCAAGATAGCGTTTTGGATGGCGTTTATGTTTGATGAGGTAGTGGTAGAAGTCACCAAAGCCACACCCTGCATCTGCAAGTTCAAAGTGACTCATATCTTTTGGAAGGAGTGAAAGTATCTCTTTAAAGCGAAGCTCTTGGTTCTCTTTACTCGCCCAGTTCACACCCTGAGCAGAGACTCCGTGCATCTCTATGGCTGAGGTGTAAAACTTTTGGCTATCTATCTTTGGCATCACTACTCTTTTTTTAAAGAAGTATAGGAGCTTTTATTTGTGAGTATACTTAAAGATGCAGGCTAAAGTGAGAGGGAGTCACTAGAACAAGTAAAATATGTAATAATTCTCTCAAAATTCGAGGAGCAGAAGATGGCACAAAGTAGAGTAGTTTTAGGTGGTGGATGTTTTTGGTGTACTGAGGCAGTCTTTTTAAATATAAAGGGTGTGAGTAGTGTTGTAAGTGGATATGCAGGTGGTAACCGTCCAAACCCTAACTATGAGATGATCTGTACAGGTGTGAGTGGTTATGCTGAGATAGTAGACATCAGTTATGACTCTGACACTATTACTCTTTCTGATCTGTTAGATATCTTTTTTGTTATTCATGATCCTACAACACTTAACCAACAGGGTGCTGACCGTGGGACACAGTACCGTTCTGTTGTTTACTACAGTAGTGAGTTAGAAAAAGAGGTGATTTTAGATAGTATAAAACGTAACCAAGCTAATTTTAGTGATAAAATAGTCACAGAAGTAAGCCCTCTCCCTGAAGTTGTATATCCGGCTGAAGCATATCATCAAGACTACTATTCTCAAAACTCTTCACAGGGGTACTGTCAAGTGGTTATAGCTCCAAAACTTCAAAAGTTTATGACTAATTTTCCTGAAAAACTCTCTTAGAGGTTTTTTAAAATACAGGGAACATCTTCGGAGTTTCGTATCTCTTCGTAGTCGTTAATCTGTGCATTCATAGTCTCAACAAAGTTCGTCATGCTCTGCTCTAACTGGGTATGAGCATCATCTACAAGCTGTTGCTGTTGTTTCTCTACATCTCTAAACTGTTGCATCACTTTTTCATAGTATGCCTCATCAGCAGTGAGTAAAATAATATCTTCTAGCTTTACCCATTTACGAATCACTTTTCCATCTTTTTGAAAAAGGAAAATGACATTTTCACTCTTTTTTGAAGCGATATATTTTGGAACTGCAAAGCCCATAAAGGTCGAACCTGGTTTATTTACCTGTTTTTTAATTACATAATACATGGAAGCATTATATAGAAAATAACTTATTTATGATAGACTTTATTCCGAAATATCATCATCAAAGGATTTTTTATGAGTCAAGTACATGAACTAGTTATTGTTGGGGCAGGTCCTGCTGGGATAGCTACTGCTGTTGAGAGTTATCTTCAAGGGGTAAGAGATATAGTCCTTTTAGAAAAAGATGAGAACCATAACTCTACGATTAGAAAATACTACAAAGATAACAAACGGGTTGATGTAGACTGGAGAGGGCAGAAAGTAGAACTCGATGGAAATATCTACTTCATAGATGGTACAAAAGAGTCTACACTTGACTTTTTTGATGAAATCTTACAAAATCACTCTGTTTCACTACAGACACATGTAGAAGTTCAGTCCATAGAGAAAAAAGATGATGGAAGTTTTGAGGTCTTTATGGCTGGAAAGAGTGTAAAAGCAGAGAATGTAGTAGTAACAATCGGTCGTATGGGAAAACCAAATAAGCCGACTTACAAAGTTCCAGTGAGCATTAAAAAGAAGATTGGATACACTCTTGATGGATGTAATGAGGGTGAGAAGATACTTGTAGTTGGCGGAGGTGATAGTGCTGTAGAGTATGCAGTTGATTTGAGTGAGAAAAATGATGTCAGTATCTGCTATAGACGTGAAACATTTCGCCGTGCAAATCCAACCAACCAAGAGAATATAGCCGATGCTATCATAAACAAAAAAGTAAACCCGATTTTAGGGAAAAATATCACTGCCTTAGAAGATGATGAGGGAAGAGTTAAGGTTGTCTATACAGAGATAGAGCCTGAGAGTTATGACCGTGTTATCTATGCTATAGGGGGTACGACTCCGAGTGCTTTTCTCTCAAGTAGTGGGATAGAGGAGGCAGATGGAAAACCTGTGCATAATGAAAACTATGAGACTAACATCAAGGGTCTCTATGTTGCGGGTGATATAACACAAGAGAGTGGAGGGAGTATCGCACTTGGGCTAAACCATGGTTATGCGATAGCTTGCCACATTAAAGGGGACTGTAAAGTTCATAAATAGTTACCTATGAGAGTAGAGTAATCTCCTTCTCATACTCCTGTAAAAGCTTCCTTATTCCCATAATATCAAAGATCTCAATAGCATCTTTAAGGGACTGGGCATACTTCTCTAAGTGTTCAATCTCATAAGTAGTTGCTAATTTACTTAAGATGTCTGCAAACTCTTGTGTCTCATTCATATTGTTTGACTTAAGAACTTTTTGCTGTTTTTCTAAAAGCTCTGTAGTGAGTACTCCTAAAATAGTTTCAAGATTATCCTGAGTTTTCTGGGAGAGAGTTACTTCATATATGAGCTGCTCTGTTGGACTCTTTTCATCAAACTCAAGGAAGTTTGCTAACTCACTCAAGAGACTTTTTTTCAAGATTGGTTTACGTAAGTAAGCATCAAAGTTTTTAGACTTAACAGTATCAAACTCATCTTTCATTACAGAGGCAGTAAGTGCGATAATAGGGAGCTCTGGCTTCTGCTCTTTTATGAGCTGTGAAGCTTTATAACCATCCATAACAGGCATGCGAATATCCATAAGTATAAGGTCAATATCCTCTCGTAAAGCTATCTCTACTGCCTCTTGACCATTTTTAGCGCTAAAAATAGTAAAGAGAGTATTTTTAAGGTTCTGTTCAATGAGTTCTCTGTTGTTTAAAATATCATCCACTAAGAGGATAGACGCCTCTTTAAAGTTATATTGTATGTTTTTTATTTCAGTATCTTTTTCTAAAACCACAGAAGATATGTAAATATTAGGGAGCCAGAGAGTAAAGGTTGCACCTTTACCATACTCGGACTCTACACGAAGTTCACCACCCATCATCGAAGCAAGTTTTTTGGAAATACTCAGACCTAAACCTGTGCCACCAAACTCTTTATTGTCTTGCCCATCTTGCTGCTCAAAGCTTTGAAATATTCTTTTAAGTTGATCCTCTTTTACCCCTATTCCCGTATCTTCGACAGATATAAGTAGATCTACACTACTTTTGACATCATCCACTTTTTCTAAATGTGCAGAGAGCTTGATATGTCCTTTTTTAGTAAACTTAACTGCATTTCCTATAAGGTTTAGGAGTATCTGCCGTACTCTTACTTCATCAAGTATAAGTGTTTGAGGAATCTTAGCATCAATCTCTACAAAAAGATCGAGATCTTTCTCTTGTACTTTAAGTGAAAAAATATTGGCTGTATCCTCTATAAGATGATAAGGGTTTGTCGGGTTTTGAGATATCTCAAGTTTTCCCGCTTCTATCTTTGAAATATCTAGGATATCGTTAATAAGTTCAAGGAGAGTATGTCCTGCTGACTGGATTGTTTTTGTAAACTGCTTGAGTCTTTTGTCCTCTACTTGTTCATGAAGAAGCTCGCTAAAACCGATGATGGCGTTCATTGGAGTTCGTATCTCATGTGACATATTTGCTAGAAATTCACTTTTAGATTTATTGGCAAGTTCTGCTGTCGTTTTTGCAACTTCAAGTTCTGTTATATCTGTAAAAACAGCAGATTTTAAATTTCTATTTCCTGGAAGTTTAGCAGCCGTTACAGAGAAAATAAAGTCGGTGTCATCTCTTGTAATCATCGCTTTATGAACCTCATTATAGAGTGCTCGTGAAGCGACATAGTCTAGCCAAGTTTCACTCCCTATCATAGGTTGTAAGAAGCCTTCTGGCGAGTTTTTATTAAACATTTCACAGATACAATTGATACCATACTCAATATTAAACTCTTGAATAGAAGATACTGCAAAAAAATCATAAAACATTTCGTTTACACTGACAAGCTTTTTCCCATCAGAGGTGATTATTATCTGCTCTTGAGAGTTTATAAGTGTCTGAACAAACTCTTTTTGTCTTCGTATCTCTATCTCTGTCTCTTTTTTTGTTGTAATGTCACTAATAGTTCCTGCAATCGCATAGGGCTTTCCCTCTATATCTTTTAAAAGATGTTTTTGTGCAGAGACATAGATAGTCTTACCAACAGGACTCTGAACACGACTTTCAAAGTAGATACTCTCTCCATCTTCAACGAGTTTAGCATCTTGAAAATTAGACTTTACACTAATCTCTTCATCAAAGATGTCAAAGTCAGTCTCTCCTAAAATCTCCTCTCTAGGAAGGTGTGCATATTTACAAAAAGCATCATTTACCCATGTGTATCTAAACTCTAAATCTTTATGATAAAGTGCATCACTAATAGCATTTGTAGCATTTTCTAGATTCTGTTTTGCTTGGTTGAGCTCTTGAGTCCGTTTTTCAATAAGTTGCTCCTGTTTTTCAAGAGTCTTAGTAAGTTCTAAAGTTTTATCTTGCACTAAAACATGAAGTTTCCTGTTGTGATAAAGAAGGAAAAGAAAAACAGCAAGAACAGCAGCTGCAATCTCCATAAAGAGTAGCCAGTTAAACTCTTTATGAACTTTTTGCTCTGTCCACTTGTTGAAAATATCGTTAAGTTCACTCTCTGTTATACTTGCTAAAGATTTATCTATGATGGTGAGAGCAAGAGTGGGGAGTGTTTTAACAAGAGCGATTTTGAGATGAAATTGATAGTTTAGTTCATTTGTTATATGGAGTTCTTTACGATAGTTCTTGTTTATAAAATATTTTGCTGTGGCAATATTGACTATAAAAATATCGGCTTTTTTACTATTGATAGCTTCAAAACCATCTTGTGTACGAGAGACAAAGTAAAAATGGAGCTCTGGATATGTTTTTTGAATATAGAGACTAAGAGCATTTTTTTTGACAAGAGCAATAGTGATATTTTTATAAACTCCTATATTCTCATAGTTATTTGTATCTTCTATATTTGAGACTACTACAGCATTATAGGTATAAATATCTTTAAAACTAAAGTTAAGATACTTCTCTCTTTGGCTATTCCTCGCTATACCACTAAACATTTGTGCTTTACCCTCTTCAACGAGTGCAACAGCCTCTTCCCAACTCTCTGCTTTTTTAGGAACAAAGTAGATACCACTTCGTTTCTGAATAAGGCTTAAAATATCAGCGAGTATTCCAGTGTGTTTATCAATGTCGTTAGTCCACTCAAAAGGTGCCCAATCAGGGTCATATGTATATCTTATCTGAGGGTTGTGACTTAGCCACTCTTTCTCTTTTTTTGTGAACTTTATAGGGGGAGTATTTGCACTAAGTTGGGATATCCCGACTGTTGTAAGAAGAAGCAAGGATACGAGAAAAAGTTTGAGTGCATTGTGCATGGTATTAAATTTTAGCGAGTGTTACAAACTCTTCAACATGTTCCATAAACAATGCTACGAGAGTAGGGTCAAAATGTGTTCCTGCATTTTTTTGTATATATGCGGAAGCATCTTCTGGAGTCCAAGAGTCTTTATATACTCGTTTATGTGTGAGTGCATCAAAAACATCAGCTATGGCTACTATGCGGCCATAGATGTGAATGTCCTCCCCTTTAAGCCCTTTTGGATAACCACTTCCATCCCACTTTTCATGATGCTGCATTGCAATAATATCTGCTGCTTTTATAATCTTTCTATCACTGCATTTAAGAACTTTATGAGCAAGTGTCGTATGTTCTTTCATAAGTTCAAACTCTTCAGCTGTAAGACTTGAGGGTTTGTGAAGGATTTTTGGATCTACAGCGATTTTACCAATATCGTGCATTGGTGCGGAACAGTGAATAGTATCTACATCTTCATCTGAGAGTGAAGGGTAGTAATATGCAAGAAGTCTAGAGATGTCGGCAACTCTCTTTATATGTTTCCCTGTCTCATCAGAAACTGTCTCAGTGAGTTCTGCTAAGATATAAATAATCTCTTTTTGGTTTTTTTCTAACTCTGTTAGTAGTCTCTCTTTCTCTTTTTCTGCTTTAACTTTAATACTAAGATTATTTTGTGCTAAGAGAAGTTTCCCTTTATAGAGTTCTAAATGAGTCCGTGTTCTTGCTAAGAGTTCATCAGGATTAAATGGTTTTGTTATGTAGTCTACTGCTCCGAGTTCAAAGCCTTTAGATATAGACTCTATATCTGTTTTTGCAGTTAAAAATATAATAGGAATATCTTTTGTAAAATCATCTGCTTTAAGATTTTTGCATACAGAAAATCCATCCATTACAGGCATCATAATATCTAAAAGGATAAGATCAAAGCCAGTATCTTTGATGAGAGAGAGTGCTTCCTCTCCGTTGAGTGCAAAACTTAAGTTATAATTTTCCTCTTTGAGTACATTCATCGCAACTTGAATATTTTCTACAACATCATCAACAATTAATACATTAAAATTATTATCCATTATGAAACCTCGTTATAAAGTGATAAATTATAGCAAAATAAAATAAAATAAACGAAAAGCTTAGGATATTGTGATAATTGCAGGGTCCATTTCACTTATCTTGCCATCAGGAGTATAGAGAGTGAGTTCTATTTCACAGTGAAGATAGGCAGATGTTGTGAGTACATCACTTTTCATATCTTCAAAAGCAGCTTTTTTTGCACTTAAGATGATATTTTCTAAAAGAGATTTTTCTTCTGTATTTTCAGTATAACTTCCTACCAACTCTTTGTCTACAAAGAGTTTTATGGCTGTTGGTATGGATTCGTTGAGGAGGGGGTGCTCTTTTAAAAGTGATGCTTTATCTATAGATCGTCTTGCTTGAAATACTTCGGTAATAGAGTCGCGTACAAGTTGTAAAAGTACAGAGCGTGCCATTAGTTACTCACTTCTTCTTTTATTTTGTAAATATTTATGATTTTAATCACTATCATAACACTTATTACTTGAAAAAGAGCCGCTAAGATAAAAGCATAGTAGTGTAGAGTATCTATGGAGTGTGCACTATAAGCGAGTGTTGCCATTGCTATAAGAAGTGTAAGTGGCATGGAGTGTGAGAGTCCCATAAGAATGGAGTCTGTAATACCAAGCTCTCTTACAAAGACGAGTGAAGCGACAAGTCGCATGAAAACCATAACAATAGTTATAATGAGTGCTTTGGCAATAAGCCCATCCATAAAGAGTGCATCAAGATGAAAAGAGCTTCCTATGTGAATAAAAAAGATAGGAATCAAAAAGCCAAATCCATAAGAGGCTAACTTCTCTGGTAGCTCATGTTTATGCTCAAAAAAAGTAGGGATAAAGATACCTGCAAGAAAGGCTCCAAATGCTAACTCAAGATGTAAGTAGAGCATAGCTCCTACGAGTAAAAAGAAGATTCCCATACTTAGACGGATATCCTGCTCTTTGTTGTCTTCATGAGGCATAAGTGCTAGAGAGACCTTTGGAAACCACCAAAATATAAGCTGCATAAATCGAAAGAGCAGAAACATAAAAAGTAAAAACGCTATAAGGGCCATGATAGTCTGAAAGAGTCCAAGTCCGACTCCTGAACTTAGAGTTGCAGAGGTGATGGTAAGAATCACGATACTTACAACCTCTCCAATTCCTCCAACTGTCATACTCATACTTAGCCATGGCGTTTTACCATACTCTTTTGCAAGAGCAGCTACTAATCCGACAGAGATAAGAGGGAGAAGAACCATAAAGATTTTTCCAAGTGAGAACTGTATGGAGAAGAGAATACTAAAACTATATAAAAAGAAGAGATAGATAGCAACTTTTTTCATAATAGTAGCACTAGTATTAAGAACATTTTTAAGGTTAATCTCTGTTCCTGCAATGAACATCAGATAGAGAAAACCAAACTCTGCTACTAAATCAAAGAGATGCTCCTCATGTAAAAAGCCAATGTATCCAAGAATAGAACCTAAAATCATCTCAATGGGTGTGGTAGGAAGTTTAAGTGCTTTTGCTACAAAAGGAGAGAACATAATAATGAGCGAAATAGTGATGATGAGGGCTATGTTATCGCTCATATGTTACGGTTACTTTACTTTTTTTGCAACATCTAAGTTGAGGGCTTGAAGCATCTCTAGGTCTTTGTTCATTTCACGACCTGCCGTTGTGAGATAGTTTCCAATGACTATGGAGTTGGCTCCTGCTTCAAAGATTTCATTTTGACGTGAACCAAACATAAGTTCACGGCCACCAGCAACCATAATACGTTCTGCATTTGGAATGGACTCTCTTGTAAGTTTTATAAGGCTAAGTGCTTCATCTATGCTCAGAGAGTTTGGCTGTAACTCTAGTGCTTCGTTGTGGTGATAGAAGTTGATAGGAACTGAAGTAGGGTTAAGTGAGGCTAAAGATTTTAGCATACTAACTCTATCTTCCTGTGTTTCTCCTAGACCAAAAATACCACCACTTATAAGAACAAGACCCGCTTCATTTACATTTTGGCATGTCTCATAGCGTTCTGACCATGGGTGTGTTGTACAGATCTCTTTGTAAAAACTCTCACTAGTCTCTAGGTTATGGTTATAGGCTTTTATACCGGCAGCTTTTAAAACAAGAAGTTGTTCTACTGTTGCTGTACCATTACAGGCGATAAGGCGAAGCTCGGGAGCTACCTCTATCACTGCTTTTGCCACATCACAAACAAACACTAACGTTTTATCTGTTAGCCCTTTATCTGCTGTTACTAAACAGAAACCTAAAGCACCATTGTCTCTAGCATTGATAGCCTCTTCTTGGATAAGTTTTATATCTTTTTGTTTATAACGTTCTATGTCAGCCTTATAACGTACACTTTGAGAACAGAATTTACAATCCTCTAAACAGGTACCACTGTTGATATTACAGATGCTACATAAAAATATTTTCTCTTTTGGCACTATTTTTTCCTTTTGTAGGTGAAAGTCTCTTCTTTAAAAGGCTTCTCTTTTTTCTTATCTACTTTTTTTGTAAAGTGCGTAACTAACAGTTTATTTTCTCGAATCTCTAGCATAGCACACTCAGAGATCGGTTTACTTCTCGCACAGATCTCTCCTGGATTTAAGAAGAGTGTTCCCTCGACAAACTCAGAGTGAAACTCATGAGTATGTCCTGAGATAACTATCTCTGTATCTGGTGCCATATAGAAGGGGAGGTGCATAAGTTTAAAGGTAGTGTTTGCAAGTTTAAAGTAGTTTGGTTCTTGCACAAGGTTATAGTCGTTATGAAACTGTACTAAATGGGCATCGTTATTTCCATAAACAGCGACATAGCGTTTACCACAGTTTTTAAGAAGTTCTAGTGTCTCATACTCACAGATATCTCCCGCATGTATGATAAACTCAGCTCCATTTTTTATGAGCATATCAAGAGCATCTTTTGCAAATGCTATCTTGGTATGAGTATCTGAAAGGATGCCTATTTTCATAGTTTATTTACTATCTTCTTTAGGTGTCTCTTCTTCACGAGGAGTACGCGCTTTACACTTAACACACTCATAAACCTCTTTGTTTCGGTAAGTTCTTGGTGCTAAAACACCTTTACATCCCTTCTCTTTACACTTAATAGTAGTTGGTTCAAACTTAGAGATAAATTTACAATCAGGGTAGTTGTTACAGCCCCAAAATGGTCCACGACGAGAGTTTTTAAGGCTAATAGTTCCACCACAGTCAGGACAAGGAGTATCTGAGTTTTTCTCTTCTACATTTATACTTTTAGTGTTTTTACAATCAGGATAATCACTACATGCTAAAAACTGACCATTACGACCATTTTTCACTATCATAGGTTTGCCACATTTGTCACATATCTCTTCACTTAACTCTTTTTTCTCTTCTACTTTATTCCCTTCCTCATCACACTGTTCTGTGTATTTACACTTAGGAAAACCACTACAGGCGATAAAGTTACCAAAACGGCCACTTCTTAGAAGTAACTCATGCTCACCACATTTAGGACAAGTTCTTCCAAGTGGTTTTGCGAGTTTTAGACTTACTATGTTCTCTTTTCCAGCAGCTACTTGATCCATAAATGGGAAGTAGAAGTCATAGAGAAGTTTCTGCCAGTCAACTCGACCCTCACTCACTTCATCAAGTTTCTCTTCCATAGTTGCAGTAAAACTAATATCTACGATGTTTGCAAAGTGTTCTTCAAGAATTTTAGTTACAGTAAACGCCATCTCAGTTGGGATGATCTGTTTTTTCTCTATAGTCACATAAGTACGTTGGCTTAGTGTAGCTACTGTTGGTGCATAAGTAGATGGACGACCAACACCTTCAGACTCTAGTTTTTTGATAAGACTTGCTTCTGAGTAACGTGATGGTGGCTCTGTAAAGTGCTGTTCTGGTTTTACCGACTGTGTCTCAGCTTTGTCACCCTCTTTGAGTACAGGTAGAAGTTTATCTTTATCTTCTGCTCCTGTAACTGCATAGAAACCATCAAAGATGAGCTTTCTACCACTTGCACGGTAATCGTTTTCATCACCTTTAAAGATAATACTCTGCTGCTCAAATCTTGCATCTTCCATCTGACAAGCCATAAAACGCTCATAGATAAGGCGGTAAAGTTTTATCTCATCCGCTTTTAGAAAGCTCTGTGCTACTTCTGGAGTAAACTGTAGCATAGTAGGACGGATAGCCTCGTGAGCCTCTTGTGCTCCTTTTGATTTTTTAGTATAAACCTTTGGCTCTTTTGGAAGATATTTTTTCCCAAAACGATTTTCAATAATGCCTCGAACAGCCCCTATAGCTTCAGCTGCAAGGTTGAGTGAATCTGTTCTCATATAGGTGATAACACCTGAAGTTCCATCTGGTGTTTTTACACCTTCATAGAGAGACTGTGCAACCATCATAGTCTTTTTAGGAGTAAAGCCTAGTTTAGATGAGGCTGTCTGCTGCAGTGTTGAAGTCATAAATGGTGGAGGAGTAGAGCTTTTACGCTCTTTAGTCTCTATTTTACTTATGATAAAGTTGTCTGCATTGACACTCTTCTCTATAGCAAGAGCCTGCTCTTTGTTCTCAATACTCATCTTAGTAAGTTTTTTACCTTTGTGAGAGATGAGATTTGCATCGATGTTTTTCTTAAATACTGTGTCTATAGTCCAGTACTCAACAGGTATAAAGGCTTGAATCTCACGTTCGCGGTCAACTACGAGTTTAAGAGTTGAAGATTGAACACGACCACCTGAGAGCCCTTTTTGGATTTTAGATGCTAGAAGTGGAGAGAGCTTATACCCAACAACACGGTCAAGCATACGGCGAGCCTGTTGGGCATTTACCATATCCATATCTATTTTACGGGCAGAATCAAGAGCATGCTTAATAGCAGTTTTTGTAATCTCGTGAAAAACAATACGAGGTAGTTCTTCAGGATCTTTTTTTATAGCATGTGCAATATGCCACCCAATAGCCTCACCCTCGCGGTCCTCATCGGTCGCGATATAGATCGTATCTGCTTTCTTTGCAAGAGCTTTTATCTCTTTGACGGTTGCAGCATTCTCTTTTGCTACAGAGTAAGTAGGGATAAGATGCTTAGTCTCTTCATCTACAGTAATTCCAAAACGAGATTTAGGCAGATCACGGATATGACCCTTAGAGGCGATAACCTCATAACCCTTCCCTAAAAAGTTTTTTATAGTCTTAGCTTTTGCCGGTGACTCCACGATAATTAAATTCAAATAGTATTCCTATATATAGTAGTATAGTTTTTTCAATTGCGAAAGTGTATCAAAAAAAGATAAAAAGGTAAAATGTAAATTTTTTTCTAAATTTTCTAAAGTTATTTTTTGGGTGACCGATATTACTATTATCAAGGCATGGAAGCCAAGATACAAAATTAACTTAGAGCGAAAGGCTCTTACCCTAAAAGGATTTATTATGGGATTTAGAATTAACACAAACATTGCGGCAATGAACGCACACAGAAACTCAACACAAACGAACTTAAACCTTGACAAATCACTTCAAGCTTTATCTTCAGGTCTTCGTATTAATACTGCAGCTGATGATGCTTCAGGTCTTTCGATTGCGAATCAACTTCGTGCTCAGTCAACGGGTCTTGGTCAAGCAATTGCAAATGCGAATGATGGTGTTGGTGTAATGCAAACAGCTGATGGTGCTTTAGATGAGTATGAAAATATTTTAAATACTGTTAGAACTAAAGCAATTCAAGCTGCTTCTGATGGTCAAAATACTGATTCTCGTCAAGCTATTCAAAACGATATCAATAAACTACTAGAAGAAGCACAAAATATTGCTACAACTACACAGTTTAATGGTCAAGCTCTTCTTGATGGTACTTTCCAAAATAAAGCTTTCCATATTGGTGCTTATAAAGATGAAACTGTAGATATTAGTATCTCAAATGTTCAAACAAATGCTATTGGTTCACATGTTAATCAAACTGGTAACTTTACAACAGGTGCTGGTACAGTAAACTCTGCTGCAACAGTTGCTAACAACGGTGCAGCAACATCAGCATCAGTTGCTTTTGACGGTAGTGCTATTATCAATGGCGAAACAGTTGGTGTTAGTGTTGCTGGTTCAGAAGCAGGACAAACAAATGGTTCAGCATATGCTAAAGCAATTAGCATTAATGCACTTGAAAGTAAAACAGGAGTACATGCTACAGCAGAAACAGTAGCAACAGCTACAGCTTCTATTACTGCTGGTACTATTACAGGAAGTGATTCTACAAATGCTACACTAGTTATTAATGGTGTTAACATTGGTGATGTAGATGTTAAAGCAGCTGACTCTGATGGTGCTTTAAGAAATGCTATCAATTCAAAATCAAATGAAACTGGTGTAGTTGCTACACTTGATGGTGGTAAATTAGTTCTAACTTCAAATGAAGGTAGAGACATTACACTTGGTGGTGCAGGTGGTGGAAATTCTGATGCTATCGTTCATATGGGAACAGATGGTGGTGGTGCAAATGAAACTCAAGTTTACTCTGGTAAATTAACATTAACATCAGCGTCTGCTGTTGATTTAACAGAAGGTGCAGCTGGTCTATCTGGTTTTGAAGATGCTTCTACTTTAGTGAATCTTAGTGTTGGTAACCCAGCAAATACTGCTGATGTGACAACAAGAAGTGCAGCAGAAGATACTATCCTTACTATGGATTTTGCTTTAAAACAAATTGATTCAATTCGTTCAAATATTGGTTCTACTCAGAATCAACTTGAATCAACTGTAAGAAATATTTCTGTAACACAAGTAAATGTTGCAGCTGCAGAATCTCAAATCCGTGATGTTGACTTCGCGGCAGAGTCTGCAAACTTTGCAAAACACAACATTTTAGCTCAATCTGGTTCTTATGCTATGAGTCAAGCGAATGCTGTACAACAAAATGTTATGAGACTATTACAGTAGTAATTTTCTTTAAACTTTTAGCTAGAGAATTTACTTCTCTAGCTTTTTTTCTTTTCTATCAATAGCTACCACATCTTTCACTCTCTTCTTTATTTTGGCACATTAGTTGCTATTAACTTACATATAAAATCAACTTTTTAAGGTACAAACTTGGATATATTCACTAAAAACATTAAAGCTATTTTTGACACAGATATAGAGTTGGCAAATAAGTTACAAAGTATAGCTTCAAATGAGACTTATGAGGTATTTGTTACAGATTTAGAAAATTTAAGTGATTTAAAAATAGTTGATAATAGGGATGGAACACTCGTTGACAACTCTTTAGAGAGCATAGAAAAAAAACTTCAAGAGTTTGAGCTCTTTGACAACTACTATGCCCTCTACTTCTTTGGGATAGGAAGTGGTACTTTTTACAAGAGGATTTTAAAAAATATAAACCATAAGAAAGTCTATATATTTGAGCCGGAATTAGAGTTAATATATATAGTCCTTAACCTTATCGATTTTTCAAAAGAAATTTCTGAAAAACGACTTATTATTAATTTGACACGGGATGTCAACTTATTTAAAGCAAAGCAGATTATAGATACACAATCAAAATTTTACATAAAGGTGTATAACCTCGATATCTATTCAAGTTATTATGATAAATATTTATCTCAAGCTAAAAAGATAAATGACACTATACTACTTATACTCAAGCATTTTATACAAGATAAGGGTGACTCCTTAGATGACACACTAACAGGATATAAACACTCCTCCGAAAAGATGCTAGATATGTTTAGGCATCCATCGCTTCAAAAAGTTTTAAAAAGTTTAAAAAAGAGAAAGTATGCAGTTTTAGTTTCAACAGGTCCATCTCTTGAAAAACAGTTGCCAATACTTAAAAAATATCAAGAGTATTTTACCATTCTCAGTGTTGATGCAAGTTTTCCTGTACTTTATAATGCAGGGATAAAGCCAGATATAGTTTTAGGGATGGAAAGAATAAAAGAGGTGGCAAATTTCTTTACAGATATACCAGCAGATTTTTTTAAAGATATAGTTTTTATGCTTGCAACAGTATGTCATAGTGATGCTTTTGCTGCTATAAAAGGGGGAATTACTTGTCCATATTTAAGAGCAGATACGCATAATATGGCCTTAGGTTTAGATGAGTGGGGATACCTTGGTGGTGGCTTATGTGGTGCTAACTATCTGTTTACATTAGCGATAAATGCAGAGTTTAAAGATTTTGTCTTTATTGGTCAAGATTTGGCTTTTTCTAAGGATGGTCGCTCTCATGCTCAAGGACATGTTTTTGGAACAGATGGTGAAAAGTTTGATGAAAAGTTTGATGGTTATATTCCTGCATATGGTGGAGATGGAGAAGTTGCGACACAAAAATACTGGAGATTGTTTTTAAATGATTTTGTTGTACAGATAGGACACTCTAAAAGTAGAAAACCTATGGAGATATATAATGCAACAGAGGGTGGTGCTAGAATACCTGATACAATAGAGATTCCATTTCAAGAGTACTGTGAAAATATTTTAATAACTTCAGAGTCTAAGGATAAACTTGACATCTCTTATCCTTCAGAAGAAGAAATATCTAAAAATGAGTTAAAGTATATATCTAAGCAAAAGGAAAATCTCAAACTTGCTAAAAGTGTTAAGAAACAGGCAAAGAAAACTTTTGACTTTGTTGAACAGTTTTTAAAAGAGATTCAAAATCTTAATAATACAGAGCTTATAAAAAATGTTAAAAATAGAGAACTAGATGAATTACTTGATAAAATATATTTTGTAAAAGATAAGTATACAAATCCAAAATTTGTAAACACTTATACAACACTTTTCATGTCCTATTTAGAACATGTTGATTTTGAGATAGCACTAGCAAAGACTATGAGAGAAAATACACCAGAAGCAATAAAACTGAAAAAGATAAACTATATTAAAGTTCATTATGAGTGGCTCTATAGATTATGGGCAAGCTTAGAAAAAATTATTGAGATAACTGAACAGTCTGTTGTAAAAAAAGGAAGATAGATGCAAAAATACAAAACAGAGCAGGAAGTCTTTTGGGCATCTTCAGAGTGGGCCTCAGAATATATAAAAAGAAATAGTATAGAAATTGTAAAAAATAATATTACTTTCTTTAGTGATATTTTCAAACAATGTAACTCAGATATTAAAAGTGTAATAGAGTTTGGTTCTAATATAGGATTAAACTTACATGCAATAGATAAACTTTTTAATGATGTAAATATAGCTGCAGTTGAGATTAGTAATGAGGCTATATCTGAACTGAAACAGCTACCTTTTGTAAATAAAATATATCATGAGTCGATCCTGGATGTAGAGATAGAAGAGAGAAGTGATTTTGTTTTTATAAAGGGGGTTTTAATCCATATAAGCCCAGACTACTTAGACGTAGTGTATCAAAAACTTTATGATACTTCAAACAGATATATTTTGATTGCAGAGTATTATAATCCAACCCCAGTAAGTATTGGTTATAGGGGAAATAGTGACAAACTCTTTAAAAGAGATTTTGCCGGTGAGATATTAGATAAGTATCCTGATTTACGACTTATTGACTATAAGTTTGTTTATCATAGAGATAACAATTTTCCTCAGGATGATATTACCTGGTTCTTATTGGAAAAGAGATAGGCTTAATTTAAAGAGAAGCGATCTCCAAAAAAATAATCTTTAGAGGCCTGTTTCCCTAAAATATCTTTCAGGTGTTTAGGGTGCATACCATACCCTGGTCTTACACTACGAATGTTATGTTTATTAAATATATCACCTTTTTTTATATCCTGTGAGACATAAAGACTTCTTGCAAATTGACGAGATTGGATTTTTTTGTCATTCATACTATAGTCAACCTTTCCCAAAAGTTTTTCACTATCTCTTATTGCTTGAACCATATCTCTAAACTCCTTTTTATCCATAGAAAAATCAGCATCTGGACCACCCAGTGATTTATCAAGTATAAAATGTTTCTCTATCACTTTTGCTCCCAGTGTTGTTGCTACTAGTGGTGCAGTAGAACCTATTGTATGGTCTGAGAATCCAGTAACTACATCAAATGTTTCTGCTAAGTTTCGTATCATTACTAGGTTTGCATCTTCTAATGGAGCAGGATAAGCACTTGTACATTTTAAAAGTACTATATCTTCATTACCAACTTCTGTACATATATCTACTACATCCTGTATCTCATCTATTGTAGCTATTCCTGTGGATATAATAATTGGTTTCATTTTAGATGCAATATAGCGAACTAGTGCATAGTCTGTAATCTCAAATGAAGCAACTTTGTATGCTGCTGGGCTAAATTTTTCTAAAAAATCAACGGCAGTTCTATCAAAAGGAGACGAGAAGATTTCTATTCCTATCTCTCTTGCATATGCAAAAAGTTCTTCATGCCATTCCCAAGGGGTATATGCCCATTTATATAACTCATATAGGCTTTTTCCATCCCATAAAGTACCACCTTTAACGATAAAATCTTCTCTATTAGAATTAAGAGTAATAGTATCAGCTGTATATGTTTGGAGCTTTATAGCATTAGCACCAACTTCTTTGGCTGCTTTAATAGTTTCTTTTGCGATTTTAAGACTTCCGTTATGGTTTGCACTAAGTTCGGCAATAATGTAGGTTCCATCTGTTTCTAAATTGAAATTACCTATTTTCATCTGATTCCTCTATTTTAATAATATATTTATGCCCATCTATCTCAAAAAAAGCGGGGTATTCGTTATTATTTACAATTCTTAAAAGATTAAATTGCTCTTTAATTGTTCTGTTTATATCGAGCTTACTATCCTTAGCAGAACGCTTTGGATAAAAAGTCTCTTCTCCTATCTGATCTATCGGTTCTTTATATTGTTGGTAGTTGTCAATAAACTCTAAACACATTGCTATCGTAAACTCGGCTTGTTTCTGTCTAAGTTCAGCATTAAGTTCAAAACCTGTAAGAGTAAGTGTTCTCTGCATATATATGGGTCCATTATCTGTACCTTTTGTTGCTTCAAACATAGTAACTGGAATTTTATTTTTACCTTCTAAAACTTGCCAAAATATAGGAGCCCATCCTTTGCCTTTTGGTAAAGCACTCTCATGAATAACTATATTATGCTTATTCTTTGTTAGAATTTCTTCTGGTATGATCGTGTGAAATCCTAAGATAAAGACTATATCATACCCTTTTATAGTAGCATAGTCATAGAATAGAGAAGCTCCTATTTTTTTAGAAAAATCTACTGCATACATTTGAAACCATTGATCTTTTGTTGTTAAAATAGCTATTCTCATTTTATGATTCTAACTGATTGAAAGGCTTCAATATATTTTCTCCCCATTCTCATACCCCAGTATTTAGCACTTAGTTCTATACCTTCTAAACTTCTAGGGTGTGGATATCTACACAGTTCTGAGTGATATTTTTGCATAGCTTGAATTTTCAAATCAAGTGTGTCACTAATATCATAAAAAGTATCAGGAGAAAAAGAGAGAGGAAAGTTCCACTCTGTAGAAGAGAGTACTTCAAAACTATAAATCTCTTTTACTGATTCACCTTGCATAGGCCGTGTAGCTGTTATAACTGCCTTATATGTGATTTGATGATCTATATTTAAATCATTTGCAAAATGAGTAAATATTATGTCAGGTTCTATTTCCTCTTTTACTTTTGAGATAACCTTTATAATATCAAGTAAATCAACACTATCAAATCGATTATCAGGAAAACTTTCTATAAAAACTTTTTTAACTCCTATTATATTGTTAGCATCCATAATCTCACTGTTTAAAAGAGATATCTCATCTTTTTTATTAGATATATCTCTCTTCTCATCTCTACTAGTTTTTCCTTCTCCAAGAATAAGAGTATAGACTTCGTTTCCCTCTTGTATAAGGCGTGCTAAGGTTCCAAAACATCCTAAGACTTCATCATCAGGGTGGGCAACTATGGCTAATATTTTTTTCATTTTGTTAACTTTATTGAGATGACTTCTTTTGTGAGAAGAAACTCATGAGTAAAACTGTTTTCAATCTCTTGTACTATTTTTTCTTCAAACTCTTTTTTGTAAAAAGTTGTATTTTTAAGATATGTTAAGAGATCTGCAGATGACTCAAATTTTATTTTGTTTTCAAATAGTGAAACATCGATATCTGAGAATTTTACTTCACTTGCATTCGAGATAATATCAGATGAAAATTGATTGATTGAGTAGGTTACTTTTTTATCAATAGGGTAGATTTTTTCTAAAATACTAAATAGTTCAATATTTGTATTCTTATAGGGCATTACAACCCAAAATACACCACCATCATTGAGCTTTTTATAGATGTTTTCAATTAAGAGTTTCAAGTTTTCAGTATAGTAAAGAGCATAAAAACTATATATAAGATCAAACTTCATAGTATCTTCAAAAAAAGATTCTAGTTTATCAAAAGATTCATTAATAAGTTTTAGCTGAGGTAGTCCACTATAGTTTTGTTTAATAAGCTCTATACTCTCTTTTGAAATATCACAGCCTACATATAAACAAGTTTTTGGTAGTAAATGTGAAAAACTCTCTATCTGTTTTCCTGTGCCACAACCCAAGTCTAAAATATTTGAATTCAATGGAATTTGAGGCATAGTATTTATGCTCCAGTGTTCAAAATTATTTGTCGCATTTTGGTTTAACTTTATTCTTGCTTGTAAAAATTGACTCGAAGTTGCTTTTGCTACAAAATTATCTTTATTCATTAAATTCCCTTTTGAGTTTCTGTAAAAACATATCGTTGTTTTTTATCAGTTCTTTAATTTTATGTTTTAATTGATCTATTTCTGATACTTGAAGTAGTAAAAAATCTTTTTTAAAATATTTATAAATATCTTGTTGATTATCTACTATTTTAATTGCGATAAAAGGTAGTTGCATAAAAACAACCTCATTTAAAGTTACACTTGGAGTAACTATCGCAAAATCACTCTTTTTCATTAATTTGGCAAGATTTATGGAGTCAATATGTAAGTGAATCCATTTTTTATTTTTACAGTATTTTTGTAAGGTTAGTAGATTTTTATTGGTTTTTGTAGTAACAATATGCACATTAAAGAGTTTAAATTTTTTTATAGTTTTTAATATTTTTATATTGAGTTGTGCTATGTCTGCACCACCCATCGCAATAAAAACTGTTTTTTTCTTTTTTTCTTGAAGAAACTCATCTCTTAAAAGAGTATATTGAGAACCGCAACGAAGTTTACAATGTTTAGGCACTAAGTTTACATAGCGTTTTTCATCTGCACTTATATTATGGTTGAGTAGTATGTCACAAAAGTGTTTTTCATAGGTATCATCAAAACTTAAAATTTTCACTTTGGTTTTCTCTTTTATATACTTCTCTTTTTTATAAGTTATTTTATAATGATCAAGGACTAGTAGTTTTAGATGTAATTTTTTTATTAAGTTTACAAGCTCTTTTTTTGAATTAGATTGTAAAATTTTGATTTGATATCCAGATTGCAGGATCTTGTGATTTATGTTGCCTTTAAGATCTTGTGTCGCAAATATAATCTTGTGACCTTTTTTTGCATATTGGGAAGCAAGAACTAAATCTCGCATTATATGCCCAAGGCCTATTTTTGAAGAAGAGTCTGCTCGAAAGAGTATTGTTTTAGCTTTTGACATTTTTTTTCTCTTTGTCTGCTTCTAATAATTCATAGAGTTTTTCTACTCTCTTCCAATCATCAGGAGTATCAATATCTTGTACTAAATGACGAGGTAAAATAATAGCTATAGAGTCTTTTCCAAAGGCTATATCGTTAAGGGGTATAGAGAGGTTTTCCCAGTAGAATTGGCCTGCATCTTGGTATGCAACCTCTAGGTCTTGACTACGTGTTTTAAAGTACTCAGGAGTAAACATTTGACATCTGCCATTTTTCATAATCTTAAAAGTTCTTTGAATTGGAAAAGGCATAGATGTTGCACTAAAAGTCATGTGTGCATTTGAACTTTTTAGTTTTTGAAACCCTTCTTTAAGGTACTGCTGTTGAAGAAGTGGTGCTGTAGCATAGATAGTACAGACATAATTAAATTTTTCTCCTTTATTTTGCAGCTTTTCAATCACATCTTCTATGACATCACCAGTCGTTGTAAAATCATCACTCAGTTCATTTGAGCGCATAAAAGGAACTTCTGCTCCATACTCTCTAGCTATTTGAGCAATCTCTTGATCATCCGTTGAAACAATCACCTTATCAAAGAGTCCCGATTGAAGTGCAACTTCAATAGAGTATGCAATCAGTGGTTTTCCAAAAAAATCTTTAATATTTTTTCGAGGTATACGTTTACTACCACCTCTAGCAGGAATAATTGCGATAGTATTTTTCATCAGAAACTACATCCTCTGTGGGAATATTTATGGATAACATCTAAAAATGTATCTGCTACATACTCTGCATCTTTCATACTCATCGTTTGATTACAGGGTATAGAAATCTCTGAGAGGTAGAAATCATTAGCCACAGGAAGTACAGTCTTCCCAAATTTTTCTTTATAAAAGGAGTTTTGATAGATAGGTCTGTAGTGCACCTGCACACCGAGTCCTCTCTCTTGAAGTTCTTTAAAGATATCTTCTTTTAGGCAGTGAAGTTCAGGGTTGAGGATGATAGGGTAGAGGTGTCTTGAACTTATAGTATTAGATTCTAGTTTTTGGGTTAAAAAAAGTTTCTCATTTTTAAATCTATTATCAAAGTAATCAGAAATTTTATTACGTTTTTGTATAAAAGTATCAAGCTTTTGGAGTTGTGAAGAGCCAAGAGCTGCAGCTACTTCTGTCATACGAAGATTATAGCCCATACTTACCATATCTGAACTCCAGAGTTGCTTTTTTATAATTCCATGGGAGCGAAAGAGTCGTAAAGCTTTAGCATACTTCTCATTGTTAGTAAGTACAGCACCACCCTCACTTGTAGTAATGGGTTTTATAGCATGAAAACTAAATATAGTCATATCTGAGAAAGAGCCAACTTTATCACCATTTATACTAGAACCAAGTGCATGGGCTGCATCTTGAATCACTAAAAGGTTATGTTGTTTAGCAATCGCATTTATCTTCTCAATAGCAACAGGTTTTCCTGCAAAATCAATAGGTACTATTGCTTTTGTTCTTTTTGTTATTAGTGCTTCGATTTTGCTTTCATCAATATTTCCATCAAGTTTTACATCACACCAAACAGGTGTTGCACCTAACTCTACAAACATATTTGAAGTGGCAACAAAACTTATTGGGGAGGTGATTACTTCATCCCCTTGTGTTATACCATAGACACTATAGGCTCCGTGAAGTGCTGAGGTTGCAGAGTTAAAAGCAATGGCATGTTTTGCTCCAGTATAGGCACACAGATCTTGTTCAAATTGTTCAACTTTTGGTCCTTGTGCTAAGAAGTCACTTTTAAGAACATCAATAACAACATTTATATCATTTTCATCTATTAGTTGTGTAGAGTAACTAAGCATCTACTTCTCTTCATTTTTAGTAGTTTTAAGCTTTTGAAGTAATTCTACATGACTTAACCAAATAGTGTTGTCTCTAGAGTTGTATTCAAAGCCCTGTTTGACACTTTTTCCCATCTCGTTAAGATTATTTTTTGTATAATCAATTGGTGCTGAAAATGTAATACTAGGTTTAATGACAAAGTGGTCATGAAACTCTAATGTAAGATGTGAATCATCAAGAGGACACATAACTTCATGTAGTTTTTCTCCTGGTCGAATACCTATTACTTCTTGTTCTAAGTTTGGTGCTATAGCTTTTGCCATCTCTGTCATCTTCATAGAGGGGATTTTTGGAACGAAAATCTCTCCTCCTTGCATACGCTTAAAGTTTGTAAGTACAAAATCTACTCCCTCTTGAAGTGTAATCCAAAAGCGTGTCATTTCAGGTTCAGTAATAGGAAGTGATGTTGCTCCATCTGCTATAAGGTTCTTAAAAAATGGTATTACCGATCCACGAGAACCTAAAACATTTCCATATCTTACTACTGAAAATTTTATTTTATGGCTACCAGTTAAATTATTTGCAGCTACAAAGAGTTTGTCTGATACAAGTTTTGAAGCACCATAAAGATTAGCAGGAGAAGCAGCTTTATCTGTAGATAATGCAATTGTATAGGAAACATTATTTGAGATACATGCATCTATAACATTCTGAGCACCCATTACATTTGTCTTAATACACTCCATTGGGTTATATTCTGCAATAGGAACATGTTTTAATGCTGCTGCATGTACTACAAAGTCTATACCGTTCATTGCTTTTTCCAAACGGGGTAAATCTCTAACATCTCCAATAAAATAGCGCATGCAAGTATGGTTATACTTCTGTGCCATCTCAAACTGTTTTAGTTCATCTCTTGAAAAAATTACAATTTTATTTGGTTTATACTTTTTTAAAATAGTTTGTACGAATTTTTTCCCAAAACTGCCTGTTCCACCAGTAATAAGTATATTTTTTCCATTTAACATTGTACATAATTCCTATTTTATAGATTACATCTATTCTAGCATAAAAAGTACCAATATTAAATTTATAGATATAGAGTTAAATAAATAATAAAAATAACCGATATAATAGTTAATATAAATTGGAATAATGAAAGATTATTAAACAAAAGGATTTGTTATGGGTATATCATCACTTGGAGCGGGATCTAGCATACTTACACAAGATGTTCTTGATCAACTAAGAGCAGCAGATGAAGCAAAGTTTGTAGCTCCTGTTGATGCTCGTTTAAAAACAGAAAACAGTAAACTGGATGCTTATAATGTTGTAGATGCATATATGGATAATGTTTATGAAAGTCTTAAAAGTTTAACCGAATATGGTGTTTTTGAGTCTCGTACTGCAAGTACTAGTGATGAAGATGCTGTAACTGTTAGTGCTAAAGAGAGTAGTGATATTCAAGACTTTACAATAGAAGTTGAAAAGTTAGCAACAAAAGAGATAGAACAGAGTGGTACTTTTGGTTCACGTGATGCAAAAATAGCTACAGGAAGTGGAGAGTTAGAACTAACTGTTGGTAGTGAAACATTTACATTTAGTTATGATGCAAGTACAACTCTAGAAAGTATTAAAGATTCAATAAATAAAGATGCTGGGGAGAGTGTAAATGCGACTATTGTTCAAGTTGCTAATGGTGATTTCCGATTGCTTTTGAGTGCAGCCAATACGGGAACAAATCAAGAGATAGCTATTACAGATGTTGTTGGAGCAGGTGAAAAATTAAATACAGCACTAACTACAGACATGGCTAATGTGCAACCTGCAGAAGATGCTAGTTTTAAGTTCAATGGTGTTTCAATTACTCGAACTAATAATGAAGTTGATGATCTCTTAGCTGGAGTGACACTTACTCTAAAAGAAGCAGAAATAGGAAAAGTTGTAAATGTCAGTGTAAAACAAGATAGAGAGCATATAGAAGAGAGAATAACTAACTTTGTAGATAAATATAACTCTGCAATGACACAGTTAAATACTGACACAAAGTCTTCTCAAGAAGCTTCAGAAAGAGGTGTCTTTTCGAGTGATAGTACAATCAAAAGTATGAAATCTTCGTTAGTGAATATGCTTTCTATTGTGGGTGGCGGTGCAGGAAAGCTTGAAGATTTTGGAATAGAGCTTGATTCAGATGGAAGGCTCTCTTTAGACAGTGATACATTAGGTGAAAAGTTAGATAATGATCCAACAAGTGTACAAGCATTTTTTGTAGGTGGTACTTTTACAAAAGATGATGGAACGACACTTCAAGTGGATGGTGTTTTTGCTGAACTTGAAGACGAAGTGGCAAAGTATAGTAAGTATGGAAATATTTTAGATGACTATAAAGAGTCTATAGATACAAGAATGGAATCTTTAAATGAGCAGAGAGAAAGAGCAGTTGAACGTCTAAATAGTAGTTATAACATAATGGCAAAACGTTTTGCTGCTTATGACTTAATGATCAGTAGGTTTAATAATGCCTCAGATATGTTTACTCAGATGATAAATGCAGAAATTGCAGCGAACAAATAAGAGTATTTAGTCAAATAACTCTAAAGAAATTAAGAGAGAGGTCGATGTACTTACCATGAAAGAAACAAAAAATGATGACGAAAAAGGATTTGACATGTCACCAAATTTAGCTCACAATATTTATACTCAAAACAATATAGGAATAGAATCTCCAGAGAAGTTAATCTCAATGCTTTACGAAGGAGTTCTTCGTTTTAATGCGCAGGCAAAAAAAGCGATGAAAGATGAAAATATCGAGAAGAAATTTTACTGGACAAATCGTTCTATTAGTATTATTGTTGAGTTAATTGAAGTTTTGGATATGAGTGCAGGTGATATTTCAGTTTACCTTAGTGGACTTTATAACTACCAAATTCAGCTACTCTCAGAAGCACTTGTTCAAAATGATACAACGAAGATAGATGAGTGTTCAAAAGTTTTTAAAGGTCTTTTAGAAGCATGGAGAGAATCTACGAATGTGGCTTAATCAGCTAAAGATTGCCCTAGTTGAAAAAGATACAGATAAAATTTCAAAGTTGATGGAAGATATTCCACAACTAGAGAATAAAGAAGAGATGACTGAAGCTTTATATCTTGTAAGAGAGGCTTCTGAACTTGTTTATACTCTTCAAGAAGAGACTGCAACTTCAATGAAACAGATTCAAAAAAATCTTAACTTCTTAAAATCAACACAAGAACCTAACAGTAACAAACTAGATATAAAATCATAAACTTACCTTTTTTTTAGAGATCCCAAACTTTAAACTTCTTAGTGTGTACTC
Source organism: Sulfurimonas sp. (assembly GCA_027063505.1). GTDB lineage: Bacteria > Campylobacterota > Campylobacteria > Campylobacterales > Sulfurimonadaceae > Sulfurimonas. The sequence continues at coordinate 12,058 of JAMORO010000011.1, read as the reverse complement.
ACTCACTACTGCACCTTTTCGCATAGTGAGAATATGACTCACCGCATCCGCAATATCTTCTGCAAAAAGTTTTTCATCCTCTTTTGTACTGACATCAAAACGAAGAGCATCATAAAATGAGGACTCTGTCATATCAGGGTTAATGTTCGTGATGCTGAGACCACTTTTACGTGTCTCTTCAAAAAGAGAGTCTCCAAAGGCTTTAAGCCCCGCTTTTGTAGCAGAGTAGACAGCTGCAAATTTACTCGCTCGTAGAGCCTCTATAGAGTTTATGTTGATGAGGTAGCCATCATTTTTTTTGAGACTTCTCAGTAGCGTGTTACTTAGAAGCATAGGCGCGGTTAGGTTTAAAAATGTCATAGTTGTAATGGTTTTGAAACTTAGCTCTTCATGTGGTTCAAACTTTCCAAAACCTGCTGCATTTATAAGAATGAAGAGCTCCTCTTTTTGAAGCTTTTTACATAGAGACAGAGTCTCTTTCTCATCGGAGAGATCTGCTTGAAGTGCACTGAAGTGTTCACTCTCAAACTGTTTACTTGTGATGGTTCGACTCACCCCTAAAACGCTATAGCCTAATGTAAGAAGTCTTTTGACTATAGCTTCTCCTATCCCTGAACTTGCACCTGTCACTACTGCTTTTTTCACCACTGAACCTTTCTGATTTTTGTTATAATCATGTTATGAAAAAAATATACATAACTGATTTAGACCATACATTTTTAAATACGGACTTATCTCTAAGTGATTATACTAAAAAAATCTGGAACGAGTATGCAAAAGAGAACATTATGGGAATTGCAACTGCGAGAACCTATATGAAAACGGCACAGTTCTTAGAGGGAGTCTCTGTAAATGCTCCGATGATTTTACTTGATGGTGCTCTTATCGCTACAATGGATAAAAAAATTATAGAGACAAAAACACTGGGTAGGGATGCAACTGATATGATTATAGAGGAGGGGTGGAAGTTTGGAATCTACCCTTTTTTACTCTCCCTTGAAGATGAAAAGAGCTTAAAAGAGGGCTTTTTACATGACACCATCTTAAATAGCTATCAAAAAGAGGTACTTAAACGCTACTCAAGTGATGATAATCTTCAAAGTTTTAGGGGACTTAGAGCCGCTGAGAAAAACTTTAAGATAGTCTATATGGGTGAGGAGTCCCAACTCCGAGAACTACATGAGCATTTAGAAGATAAGTTTGGTAATACGCTAAAGTTTATTTTAGCTCCTGAAGCCTATGTTGGATGTTACTTTTTAACTATACTCCATCCTGAGGCAGATAAGTCTCACGGCATAAAGAGTGTAAGTGAAGCTCTCGGGTTTGATTTAAATAAGCTTACTGTTTTTGGTGATAACTTTAATGATATAGGGATGTTTGAGTTAGCAGCAACTGCAGTTGCCATGGGAAATGCACAGCCTGAAGTGAAAGATGCAGCGGACATTGTTCTCAAAGAGACAAATGATGAAGATGGCGTTTCAAAATATCTAGAGAGTTTAAGAGGATGATAATCATAGGCATACTCTTTTTTATCTTTGGTTTTGTAACATGGCTTAATGGCTCACTTATTCCCTTTTTAAAAGTGATCTGTGACTTGAGTGATCTTGAGGCTCTTTTTGTTACTTTCGCATTTTACATCGCATATACTGTGATGGCATTTCCTATGGCGTTTGTTCTTGAGAAAGTTGGCTATAAACGAGGTATGAGTTTAGGTCTTGGAGTGATGGCTTTTGGAAGTCTTCTTTTTATTCCCGCTGCATTAAACGCTATGTTTGGACTCTTCTTAGCAGCACTTTTTACACTTGGAACAGGGCTTACTCTTCTGCAAACAGCGTCTAATCCATACATAGTTTTACTCGGTCCCATTGAGAGTGCAGCGATGCGAATAAGCATCATGGGACTTATAAACAAAAGTGCAGGTGTTTTAGCACCTCTTGTTTTTAGTGTTTTTATCTTTTCAGGGCTTGGAAGTGTAGAGACTCTCTCTTCTCTTGAACTACAGAGTATTGCTACACAACTTATAAAACCCTATCTTGTGATGGCGTTTATACTTGGCGGCTTAGCTTTTTTTGTGAAGTTCTCTTCTCTTAAAGAGGTGGCTTTTGAGAAACAGGAGAGTGATTCTGCTAGTATATTTGCTTATCCTCGGGTGATTTTAGGGGCAGTAGCTCTTTTCTTTTATGTTGGGATTGAGGTGATTGCTGGAGATACTATAGGCCTTTATGCACAGAGTCTAGGTGTCGCAAATGCAACAGCACTTACCTCTTATACGATGGTTTTTATGGTGCTTTCCTATCTTGTTGGAGTACTTTTTATACCGAAATTTATCTCTCAAAAAAGAGCGCTTATAGGCTCTTCTGTTTTAGGGACACTTCTTTTAGTTGGGGTAGCATTTAGCTCTACAACTTCTACATCTGTATCTGATGTTTTATGGGGATGGAGTGGGATTATGACACTGCCAAATAGTGTAACATTTGTAGCACTTCTTGGACTATCTAATGCTCTGGTTTGGCCTACTATCTGGCCTTTAGCATTAGAAAATTTAGGAGTGCATACAGCTAAAGCTTCAGCCCTTCTTATTATGGCGATAGCCGGAGGTGCTCTTCTTCCTTTGATTTTTGGGAAAATTGCTACTTTTAGTGGGATGCAAGGGGCTTATCTTTATGGTGCTATCTGTTATGGAGTTATTCTATTTTATGGTTTAAAAGGACACACAATGAAAGAGTGGCATTTATAAGATGAATGTAATCAAAAGTTTTGAGAATGGATTTGAGTATATTGAGGTGAAAAATGCTGTTGCATCAGCGAAGATAGCACTACAGGGTGCACATATTTTTGAGTATAAACGCCATAGAAGAGAAGATATCCTGTGGCTGAGTTCTACAAGTGACTTTGAGTATGGAAAGGCTATTCGTGGAGGTATTCCTATCTGTTGGCCTCGTTTTGGAGTACTAGATAAGAGTATGCCTGCTCATGGATTTGCTCGTACAGCACTCTTTAAGCTCATAGAAATTAATGAAATGAGTGAGACTCAGACAGAGGTAAAGTTCCTCCTAAAAGATACTAAAGAGAGTCGTGCTATTTGGGACTATAAGTTTGAACTTGAAGTGATTTTCATAGTGTCTGAAACTTTAAGTGTAGAGATTATAACAAAAAATCTTGATCAAAAAGAGTTTATGATAACACAAGCACTTCATAGTTACTTATCTGTTACAGAGATCTGTGAAATAAAAATAAAGGGCTTAGAAGGTCAAATTTATGTTGATACATTAAAAGATGAAAAGCATCATCAGCTCACTTTTATAAAGATAGATCAGGAAGTTGATAGAGTGTATGATGGAGAGGCAAAAATAATAACTTTAGAGGATCAAAATAGAGTTATTAGTATCTCTGCAGAAGAATCAAAGTCAACTATTGTTTGGAACCCATGGATTGAAAAAGGTTCTCGTATGAGTGGTATGACAAGTAGTGACTATAAACAATTCGTTTGTATTGAAACTGCAAATGCTTTTGATGATTTTCGTATTGTGAAAAGAGAAGAGAGTATCTCCCTTCTAGCTGTTTTTGATTCAAATATAATATAAGATAAAATAATAAGATAAGAAATTAATACATATAATAACTACTATTTTAAAGGATTTTTAAGTTTAGTAGGATTAAACTAATGAATATAGAGTAAAACTTTAAGTTTTATTTTAAGTTCTTTGGTCTCTAGTTTATAATGTAAATGAACTTATAAAGAATACTTTTTTCGCTTTATTTGCATTGTTATGATTTCTATTATTTATGGAGGTGTGAGATGAAATCTCAAGTCATAACATTTTTGTTTAGTCTAATTTTAGTGGCATCCTTTAATGGATGTAGTGGAGGTTCTGATGGTGGCGGTAGTACATCATCAGGAGGAACACCTCCGGTAACATCGTCTGCATCTATTAGTGCATCAACGACAACAATCACTCTTGTTAATGGTAATAATAAGGTTGTTATAGTTGATGCAAGAAGTAGTAGTGGTACAGTTGAAGGTATAGATGCTCAGAGTTCAAATACTGCTGTCTTTACAGTAGATACAAGCTCTAGTCCAACTCTTGTCGTGGAGTCAAAAGCTGTTGGAAGTGCTACCTTAAATATACTAAGTGACTCTGGAAAAACATTGAGTATCCCCGTTACTATTACAGCACCAATAGCAAGTAATACAATTATCCCCCAAAACATATCAGCTTCAGATGGAACATATGTAGATAAAATTGTTGTTACATGGGATGCTGTTGTTGGAGCAGACAGTTACTATATCTATAAAGATGATTTACTTTATAGTATTGGAGCTTTAAATTCGTTTGAAGACACATCTGTGAATACGACGAAAACATATTCCTATACAGTGAAAGCATCTGTGAGTGGTACACTTAGTGATATTAGCTCTGCAGACACTGGTTATTTAAGTGGATACAATAGTGGCGGTGGTGGGGGAGCTGGAATTCAAGCAATACCACTTGTTTTAGGCTCTGAAACAGTAGGAAGTGTAGTGTTAGATGCTACATACACTCCAGTATGGTATGAGTTTACTGCACAAAAAGATGAAATTTATCTCATTCAATGGGAAGATGCTTTTACAGATGCAAACTATGAGGGTAATGTAGATGTCTCAGCATATCAAGCAGATACAACAACATACTACCAGTATGCATTGAGTCAAACAAGTGATTTTAAATATGAATTTAGTGATGAACATAGTGGAAATGATTTCAATGGGAAATATATAAAAGCAGTAGCAGATGAAAAAGTACTTCTGAAAGTAGTTCGTGAAAATGGTGCTAGCTCTGGTTCTTTTATGATAAAAGCAACACATGTGATAATTGCTCCAGCTAACAGTGCTCCAACAATAGCTGCAATCGCTGATCAAAGTTCTGAGGTAAATATTGCTGTAACTATATCAGTTGATGCAACAGATGCAGATACTACAGATACCTTGATTTATTCAGCTTCTGGTTTACCATCTGGATTAACTATAGACCCTAATAGTGGGGTTATCTCTGGAACACCGACAACTGTAGAGAGTGCGACTGTTACCGTTATGGTGAGTGATGGCACAGATTCTGTTTCAACTTCTTTTAATTATAGTGTAACTGCTTCAACTGTAGTTGTGAGTCAAGATGTTAACTTTACACAAGAGTTATTGCCCGATAGCAATGTAACAGATACAAGTTTTGCACAAACAGTTAATACCGATGGGACATATGTACTTTCTGGAGCCTTGATTGAAGATGGAAGAAGTGTAGTTTATCTTTATAAATATAACAGTAGCAATACCTTGGAAAAAGTTCAAAAACTTGAAGCAAATGCGAGTAGAAGTAGTGACGATTTTGGTAGCTCTTTAGCGATAGATGGGAACTATATTGTTATTGGAGATAAAGGATATGATAGTGATACGAGTAATAACGATCGTGGAGCACTCTTTGTCTTTAAAAATGATGGAAGTGGAGTATTTCAAAAAGTGGCTACCATTCTTGGTGATAACACTTCAAATGAGTGGCTTGGAGTCTCTGTAGCAATAGATGGTGATTATATTGTTGCAGGTGGCGGTATCGCTGATGTAAACAGTAGCGTTTATATTTTTAAAAATGATGGTAGTGACTCTTTTACTTTAGAACAACAGATAAGACCATCCGACTTGCAAGCCGATGTGACAGACTACTTTGGGTCTGCAGTAGCACTTAATGGAACAACACTTGTTGTGTCAGCTGAATTAAAAGATAGTGCTAAAGGTGCAGTATATATCTTTGAAAAAGGTGCAACTGAATGGACTCAGACAGGAAAACTTCTTTCTCCAAATCCAGATGGAAATAACTACTTTGGATCAGATATTGCGATAGATGATGACTACCTTATTGTTGGAGAATCAAATGGTGAAGTAAATACAAATAATTCAGGTGTTGCCTATATCTATAAAAAAGATTCAAATGGTTCTTATGCTCTTCGTGCAACACTAGAACCTGATGGTGAAGTTTCTTCTAGTAACTATTTTGGAGAGAGTGTTGCTATTAGCGGTAGTAGGGTTGCTGTTGGTGCTCCTAATAACAATGCCGTTTACATTTATGAAAATGATGGTAGTGATACTTTTAATCAAGTTTTTGCAATCAAGTCTCCAGATGCAGGTACTTACAGTAAAATAGGTGGTGATGTTGCTCTAAGTGGTACTTCTTTAGTTGCAGGGGTAGGAAGTCATAGTGTCAATGCCCAACTTTATGTATATACACTTCCTGCACTAAGTTCTAGCGGTGTTATAACTAAAGAGGGAACAGATACAAATCCATTTGCTCTCTCTTTAGACACTCTACATAGAGCACAAGCAGTAGTAGGCAGTGCAAATAAAAGTTACTATAGTTTTACTACTACGGTTGCAGGAGATTATACTATACGAGGAGATAATTTTACAGATGAGAGTGATATAAGTTTTGGTGTTAGTGAGTCTAGCACTGGAAATGCGGTAACAACTGGTGATGAAGCTAATTTAACAAAAGAGATTCAAAGAGTGAGTTTAGAGGCTAATACCAATTATACTCTAACAGTTATGGATTACAATGTTGACATTAGATATGATTTAATCATTGAAACTCCAACTGACAACACAATAACACTTACATCAGGTGTGAAAGTCGAAGGAAACCTTGTAGAGTCTGGAGATTTTCTTTGGTATAGTTTTGATGGTGTTTCAGGAGCTGATTATCAAATCTTAACTGAAGATTTGGATAATAACGATGCTTCATATGCAGGTGATATTGTTGTCTCAGTCTATAAAGTAGATAAAACAACACCATACGAATATGCAACTGATGCAAACTTAGTGCAGCAAGATATATTTGATATGGATGGTCTGTTTATACATGTTGATACAACTGAAAAAGTATTTGTAAAAATAGAGGGTTATAACAACACAGGAACAGGACCTTTTGCCCTCACTGTAACACAACAGTAACCTTAATTTATGTGAAGAGGAGAGTTTATCTCTCCTCACTTATATGTGCAATATATTTATTTTCTCTTAATATTCTCTTAACACTAACACCTTATCATTATAAAATCAATCAGAAAAGGAACTTTATAGTATGAAAACAAAATTAACAGCACTTCTTGGTACACTAATCTTCGTATCTTCTATAGGATCAACATCTCTTTTAGCACAGGGACAAAAAAAAGTACAGGCGAAACCATTTCTTATTCAAGGGAAACTGCCACATTTAACAATGATGGTAAAAGTTTTTTGGGATGATGAAGATGTATCATTTACAGAGTCACAAAAAGAGAAACTTCTTCTTATTAGACAAGAGACTATGAGTGGGGCTAAAGCTCTTGGAAAACAGATAAACCCTCTTGAAGCGAGTATAGTAAAAAGAACTTTAGCGGGTGAAAAACCAGAATCACTTAAAGCAGATGTTGAGAAGTTAGCATCACTTCGTGCTAAAGCGACAATTATTCATATAGAGTGTATTTACAAGACTAGAGCAGTTCTCACTCAAGATCAACGTGACATTATAGAGTAGGGAGAGAGGATTTTTAAAAATCCTCATCCTCTTCAAATTCTGCTAACTCTTTGAGATAGGCAGCCTCTTCAAAAGCTTTTCTCTCTTTTTCATTCATCATCTTCTCTGAAACAAGTTTTCCTATATGTGTTTTATTTTCAAGCTTATATGTATAGCTATAAATTCCAGAGAAAATTACTAAAAGAGTGAGTACGAAGATAAACTTCTGTACACTATTAAAAGTTTGTATTTTCTCTTTTTTCTTTATCTCACAGACACCACCAGGGCAGTGTGTAGCTTTTTTTGGCATTACAAGGTTATAAATTTTGCATCCTAGACATATGGAGAAGGCAGATTCAAAGATAAGTAGTAAAAGACAGATAGTACAGATAAGAACTTTTATAGGGTTCGGTTGCCAGTTGATAACAAGGTAGTAAAACATAGGGAGTGCTAGAAGTAGCCCTAGACTCCAAGCAAATCTTTTTTGTGCGGCACCAACATACTCTGGTGTTTGGTTCTGTACAAAAAAGCGTCCAAGTAGCATACTGGGAGAGTAGTTAGGATTAATAACACGAATAAGAAAATCAAGAGTAAAAAAGCTAATGAAGTAGCGAGTTACAACTCCATGATGTAACATAACAGCGTTTGTAAGGCTGAGCATACCAAAGGCAAATAGAATTCCCGCTGCAGCACGTGCTTCTCTCTCATTTATAACTCGTACATCATAACCATCTACTTTCTCTCCGTAAACAAAAAAATCTTTGAACATCTCCATCCTTACTACTCTTAGTCGTTAATCACTTTTGATTTTGCTAATGCTTCTTGAATCTCTGTTACACTCACATCACCCTCTAGCTCAAGTGCTACATCGCCATCACTACCGCTTACTTTCATATCTTTTATCTTTGCTTTTGTATCATCACTCATACATTCACACTGACCAGTTGCACAGTTCTCGACCATAGTGACTATATTTTGCTTCTGTACACCACCTAAAAAGTTGATTTTTACACCATTTCCAGTTTTAAATACTTTTTTTTCCATTAACATAACTCCTTTTTAATTATTGGTAAAAGATTTAAGTGAATAAGCTCTAAAGCTTTTACATACTCACTATCCTCTTTCCCACTTGGATCTTCAAAACCCATATGTATTGTCTTGACAGCTTTTGGAAACATAGGACATGTCTCTTGTGCATTGTCACATACGGTTACAACTAAGTCAAAATCCATATCTATAACTGTATCTATAACTTTAGAGTGATACTCTTCTCTCCAAAGGCTATTTTTTTCTAAAAGTGCTTGTGCTTTTGGGTTTACCTTACCACTCGCTTTAACTCCTGAACTATAGGCCTTAACACACTCACTGAGTTTCGCATTTATTAGGGCTTCAGCCATAATAGAGCGGCAACTATTTCCTGTACATAAGACTAATACTTTTTTCTTCAAATAAAATCTCCAATGTTATATAAATTAAATTGTAGCAGAATACCATTAATATATCAACATATATTGATATATTAATGGTATTAACTTTTTTAGGAGTATAATAAACTTAAGGAGAATACAATGGATGTAATATTAAAAGAGTTAGCAAGTAGAAAAGATGAGATACAAAAAGAGGTAGAGGTACTTTTTAATGCAAATATGAAAATTACTGACTGGGATGTTCCTGAGGCAGATGATAAGCAGGCTGCAGAAATTTTACTAGATATAATGCAAGACAAGTTAACAGCGATTCGTTTTGATATCGCTAATGGAAAATATGATTACTATTAAAAAATAAGGATGAGAAAATGAGTTCACATAAACATGTAGAGATGATACGCGAGTCAATTAAAAATACAACGAAGTTAGATGAGTCACAAAAGAGTGAAAGTATGAAAAGAGTAGAAGAGTGGGTTTTAGAAGATCGTGCCTTTGGAACACTGAAAGATGAACTTATAAAAGTAAGTGTCTTTTTTGAAGAGGTTTTTTCTGAGTTAGGGATTAAGTAGTTCAGACTACTTAATCTGTTGCTCTATGGTTCTTTGAGTAAAATACCTAAGTAGTACTTCAAGAATAAAAGCAAGAATAAATGCAAGAACTATGTAAAGTTCAAAATGTGCTATACTTTTTGCAGTATAAAAGATAGCAAATCCAGCCGCACTAAATGTCCCAAAAATTGCTAAAATAACAAGAATTTTAGAAGCCCCAGTCTTTTGTATATGAAAAAGATGCCCCGTATGTGTAAATCCCTGAATAAGTAATACTATAATAGAAGCAATAGCGGCTATTTCTGAGAGGTTAAGAAAAAGTATCATCGGAATACTTAGCAGTGCTGAGATTACAAGCCCTTCGCTATTGTGAAAAACATGATGCTCATAAACTTCAGGAAGATTTCCCTCTTTTGCAAGTGTATAGCTAATCTGTGTAACTGCATAAAGAGTGGCATTTATGGCTGAAGCTGTAGCAAGAAGTGCTGTGGCGGCAATGAGTTTAAATCCAATAGCTCCAAAAACAGGTTGTGCAGCCTCAGCAAGTGCAAAATCTTTACTTTTTATAATCTCTGCAAGTGAGAGATTTCCAAAAACAGCCACACTTACTGAGATGTAGAGAATAGCGACTAGAATGATGGAAAGGATCATAGACTTAAGCATAGTTGTTTGTGGGTCTTGCATATCTTCAACACTATTTGTAATGACACTAAAACCTTGAAAAGCGAAAAATGTTAAACCTAAAGAGAAGAGAACATGGACAGCTGTTGGTGCATGAGAGATAGAGAGGTTTTCAGGTTTGATGTAGTAGAGTGCTCCTACTGTAAAGATAAGTAGTGCGATAAGTTTGACAATAACAATGATAGACTCAGCACGAGCTACAACAGCAGCACCGATAAGGTTTATAAATACAAATGCACCAAGAACAAGCAGGGCAAAGAGGTTGGTATAAAAAGGTGTCACCCCTCCATCCATATAGGTAGCTCCATATGTTCCAAAAGATTTTGCAACTGCTGCAAGAGCGATGAGTTGTGCAAGATAAAAAAGTATGCCTAAACTTCCCGAGATGTAACCCTCTCCATAAGTTTGTGTAAGATACTCTATGATCCCACCACGACTAGGATAAGTAGTCGCTAGTTTACTCAGAGAGTAACCACAAAGTAGGGCAATAATTGCTGCTAGAAAAAAGGAAAATGTTACAAAATTACCTGCGATAGCTCCTGCTTGACCAATTACTATAAATATCCCAGCTCCAACCATAGAACCTATGCCTAAAAAGACAGCACTCCATAAACCAAAAGCTTTTTTTGATTTCATTTTTTCCCTTTATATATCTATATAAGTATACTCTATTTATCTATATTATGCTAAAATTAATTAAATAGTTAGTTAATTGAATAGATATTTGGAGAAATATTATGCAAAAAATAAAAGATAAATATGACTTAGTAGTTCTTGGAGCTGGTCCAGCTGGGACTCCTGTTGCTATAGAGTATGCAAAATTAAACCCTCAAAAAAGTATAGCACTTATAGATGTTTTAGGGGAACTTGGTGGAGAGTGTCTTTTTCAAGGATGTATACCATCTAAAATAATGGAAGCAAGTGCTAAGCATATAAAAGAGATTAAAAATTTAGAAGCCTTTGGTGTTTCCTTAGAGAGTAGACATTATGAACTTGTTTGGGAAAAAATCAAAGCACGTAAAGATGAGATTTTGACCAAACGAACGGCTGCAGCTAAAGAGCTTGCTGGAAGTGTTGGGAATATCGACATCATAAAAGGTTTTGCACACTTTGAAACGCCATCGAGTGTAGGGGTCGTTTTTGAAGATGGAAGTTCGCAAATTATTAGCTTTGACAAGGCTCTTCTAGGCACTGGTTCTAAAGCAAACCTTGTTGCTTATGAGGGTGACGGCGTCGATGAGGTGATGACAAACGATAAGTTTTTTAAAGATATGGAGTTGCCTAAAAGTTTGAGTATTATAGGAAGCGGGGCTATCGCCATAGAGTTTACTCAGATACTTGCAGATTTGGGTGTAAAAATTAACCTTTTTGTAAGAGGTTCTGGTATTTTAAAAAATATAAATGCAGAAGCTTCTGAGTATCTTTTAGAAAAACTACAAAAACATCCAAATATCAATCTTCTCCTCAATGCTTCAGTAAAAGCAGTGAATTATAAAGAGAAGTTACTAGAGATAACTTATACACAGGAGTCTAAAGAAAAAACTCTTGTAAGCGAAAAAGTTTTAAGTGCCATAGGTCGTAAGCCAAACATTGAAAAACTAGAGTTAGAAAGAGCGAATGTGGCTTTTAGTAAAAAAGGTATAACAACAACTAACTCTCTCCAAACAACGAACAAAAATATCTTTGCCAATGGTGATGTAGTTGAAAACTTTCCAAAGTTTGCACATACCGCTCAATATGCAGCCCATTTAGTTGCTCAAAACCTCTTTTTAGAACACAACTTTTTTAAACCAGATTTTAGTAAAAACTCTTGGGTACTCTTTAGTATGCCAAACTTTGCAGCAGCGGGAATTTCTGAAGATGAAGCGAAAAAAAGTGGCTTAGA
>JAMORO010000010.1 GCA_027063505.1 Sulfurimonas sp. | reverse complement strand
TCATGACACATAACAAAACTTTAGCGGCTCAGTTGTACTCAGAGTTTCGTCAGTTTTTTCCTAACAATCATGTTGAGTATTTTGTTTCGTATTATGATTATTATCAGCCGGAGGCTTACATCCCACGGCAGGATCTTTTTATAGAAAAAGATAGTGCGATAAATGATGAACTAGAGAGAATGAGACTCTCTTCAACAGCAAATCTTCTCTCATATGATGATGTTATAGTTATCGCATCTGTATCGGCTAACTATGGTTTAGGTGACCCTGAAGAGTATCTTAATATGGTTCAGGCTTTAGCTGTGGGAGATGAGATAAACCAGAAAAAACTACTTCTGCGTTTAGTTGAGATGGGGTATAGTCGAAATGATAGTTATTTTGATTCTGGGCATATTCGTGTTAATGGTGAGAGTTTAGATATTTATCCTCCTTATTTTGAACAAGAGGCTCTTCGTATAGAGTTTTTTGGGGATGAGATAGAGGCTATTTATACTTTTGAAGTAATTGATAACAAAAAGCTAGAAGAGCATAAAAATTTTAATATTTATGCCTGTTCACAGTTTAGTGTTTCTCACGAGAAAATGGCAGTGGCTATTAAACGAATAGAAGAAGAACTTGATGAAAGGCTTGCTTACTTTCAAAAAGAGGGGAAACTTTTAGAGTATCAGCGTTTAAAACAGCGTGTAGAGTTTGACCTTGAAATGCTTCAGACTACAGGAATGTGTAAGGGTGTAGAGAACTATTCTCGTCTGCTTACAAACAAAAAACCTGGGGAAGCTCCTTTTACTCTTTTGGACTATTTTGCTCAAAACAACAAAGAATACCTTGTTATAGTCGATGAATCTCATGTCTCTTTGCCTCAGTATCGGGGAATGTATGCAGGAGATAGAGCAAGAAAAGAGGTTCTTGTAGATTATGGATTTCGTCTACCATCTGCACTAGATAACAGACCACTTAAAGCTGATGAGTACATAGATAAAGCACCTAAGTATCTTTTTGTCTCAGCAACACCTGCAGAGTATGAGTTAGAGATGTCGGCGGTAAAAGCGGAGCAAATCATTCGTCCTACTGGTCTACTAGACCCTCTTATTGAGATAAAACCATCAGATAATCAAGTTGAAGATATACACGATGAGATAAAAAAAGTTGCTGCAAAAAATGAGAGAATTCTTATAACAGTACTGACTAAAAAGATGGCAGAGGCCTTAACTAAATATCTTGCAGATTTAGGCATAAAAGTTCAATATATGCACTCTGATATAGATACAATAGAACGTACACAAATTATTCGTGCACTCCGTTTAGGTGAATTTGATGTACTTATAGGGATAAATCTTCTTAGAGAGGGTCTTGACTTACCAGAGGTAAGTTTAGTGGCTATTTTAGATGCAGATAAAGAGGGCTTTTTACGAAGTGAGACAGCATTAGTTCAGACTATAGGTCGAGGGGCTAGAAACTCAAATGGTCGTGTTATACTCTATGCAAATAGGATAACAGGTTCAATGGAGAGAGCGATAGCTAAGACTAATGCTCGCCGTGAGATTCAAGAAGCACACAACAAAAAGCATGGTATAACTCCTACTACAACGATTCGTTCACTTGATGAGAGTCTAAAAGTAGAGGATCATGGTGACCTGTATGCAAAACATAAGAAAAAAGATAAAATGCCTGCAAGCGAGAAAAAAGCGATAACAAAAGAGTTGATGTTGAAGATGAAACAAGCTGCAAAAGAGTTAAACTTTGAAGAAGCAGCTCGTCTTCGCGATGAAATACAAAAAATAAAACAGTTATAGGAATAGATTTATATGGAAGAAACATTTAGTAACCTAGAAACATACGGATATATAGGACTTTTTCTCTACTCTTTAGGGGGTGGCTTTGTAGCACTACTGGGGGCTGGTGTCCTCTCATACTTAGGAAAGATGGACTTAGCTACATCTATAAGTATCGCTTTTGTTGCAAATGCACTTGGTGATATACTCCTTGTTTATCTTGCTCGTTATCAAAAAAGTATGATGATGGAAGGCCTCCATAAACATAGACGAAAACTAGCACTTGCACATATATATATGAAAAAGTATGGCTCATGGATTATTCTTATTCAAAAGTTTGTTTATGGGATTAAAACACTTATTCCTATCGCTATTGGGCTCACTAAGTATGACTTTAAAAAGTTTATTGTTCTTAACGTAGGCAGTGCAGCTATTTGGGCTCTTGCAGTTGGATTTGGTTCATTTTACTCAGGTAGTGTATTAGTAGAACTTGCAGAAGTAGTGAGTAATAAACCATGGATTGCACCAGTTATACTAGTAGTCTTTGGTGGAAGTTTATGGTTATATATGGAAAAGGCTACTAAAAAAAAGGGTAAATAAGCGAGAGTAAGTTTTACAAGGATTTCAGAGGGATACACCTAAAATAAAGATGTATCCTTCTAGGAAGAGAGAGGAAGTTTGTTAACTTCCTACAATCGGTCCAAATGGTGCATAGTCTGTATGCTCTCCATCTTGGTATTTTTTATAGTTAGCAACAAACATCTCTGCTAATTCATCTCTAGTTTTGTCAAAAAGATCTTTATCTTCCCAAGCATTACGAGGGTTTAAAATCTCTGGTTTGATATCACCTAAAGTTTTAGGTACATGAAGTCTAAATGTTTTTGTAACATCAAACTCACTATCGTTAATACTACCATCTAAAATAGCATTAATACAAGCACGAGTATTTTTGATACTCATACGTTTTCCAACACCATAAGCACCACCAGTCCAACCAGTGTTCACAAGGTAAACATTTACACCATGCTCATCAATCTTTTCACCAAGAAGTTTTGCATAAACTGTTGGGTGTAGTGGTAAGAAAGCCTCTCCAAAACAAGCAGAGAAAGTAGCAACAGGTTCAGTAATACCACGCTCAGTTCCAGCAACTTTAGCTGTGTAACCACTTAAGAAGTAGTACATTGCTTGCTCTTTAGTAAGTTTAGATACGGGAGGTAAAACACCAAAAGCATCTGCCGTTAAGAAGATAATGTTTTCAGGATGACCTGCCATTAAATCTTTTTTATGGTTTTCAATGTGCTCAATAGGGTAAGAAACACGAGTGTTTTCAGTTTTTGATCCATCTTCGTAGTCTACTTCACCCTCATCATACATAACAACATTTTCTAAAAGTGCATCTTTACGAATAGCATTGTAGATTTCTGGCTCACTTTTACCATCAAGGTTGATTACTTTTGCGTAACATCCACCTTCAAAGTTAAAGACACCATAATTATCCCAACCATGTTCATCATCACCGATAAGTGCACGATGTGGGTCAGTACTTAGTGTAGTTTTACCAGTTCCACTGAGACCAAAGAAAAGTGCCGTGTCACCTTTTTCACCAACATTTGCAGAACAGTGCATAGAGAGTTTACCTTCTAATGGTAACCAGTAGTTCATCATAGAGAAGATACCTTTTTTAAGCTCTCCACCATACCAAGTACCACCAATGATAGCCATGTTGCGTTCTACATCAAAAAGTACAAATACTTCTGAATTAAGACCATGCTCTTTCCATTTGTCATTTACTGCTTTACAAGCATTCATAACAACAAAGTCAGATTTAAAAACTTCAAGTTCCGGTTCTGTAGGACGGATGAACATGTTCTTTACAAAGTGTGATTGCCATGCTATTTCTGTTACAAAGCGAACAGATTTTTTTGAAGCTACACTTGATCCACAAAATACATCTGTTACATAAAGATCTTTATTTGAGAGTTGCTCTTGTGCAACTACAAGAAGTTCGTCAAAAACTTCAGCAGAAACTTTTTGGTTTACATCACCCCAAGCAATATACTTATTTGAAGGATCACGATCTACAAAATATTTATCTTTTGGAGAACGACCTGTGAAGATACCAGTATCAACAGCAGTTGCACCTTTTTTAGTAAGTTGAACCTCACCATTATCTAGTTCATGTTTAATTAGGTCTTCATAGCTAAGGTTATGAAAAACCTCACCAACATTTTTTAATCCTAGTGCTTCTAATTCTGCTATATTCATAATTTACCTTGTGGTACTGTAAAATTAGACACTTTTTAAAAAGTGTCATTTAATAGTGAAATTATACAACTAATAAACATAAATTAAAAGTAAAAAAGAAGTTTTTTTAAATATTTAAGCGAAAAGTATGAAAAAAGAAATTAAAAGGATGGTGCTCGATACTAGATTTGAACTAGTGACCACCTCCATGTCATAGAGGCACTCTACCACTGAGTTAATCGAGCTTTTTTATTAAAAGTGCGAAATTTTACCAAAAATTTCTTAAATATAGATATTTGGTGGAGACGTGCGGGATCGAACCGCAGTCCTAAAACTAATTTTCTACGACGTCTACATGCTTAGAGAAATTGTTAAAGTTTAATCTTGCTTCACACAATTTGCAAAGCTACACAAGACGAGCCTCAAGATTCGTATAAAGCTGAGACAGACTTTATATATATCTACATAGGGGTTATACTTCGAATCCGACTTATCTAGAGTCCATCGGTGAAGCAGCCCGTCCTCTAAGAGGGGGTAAAACTTAAGCTACTGCTAAAGCTGGGCGGTAATTTGTATTGTTTGCATTTAAGCAATAGTGAGCCGTGTAACGGAAGTGCTCAGTCCGACATGCAATCGTAGACTATTAGCTCCAGTCGAAGCCAAGTCGTCCCCATAAGTTATGCTCAATACAAAACATAATATGTAAAAGTATATCAAATATTTAGTTTATTAAAAAAGTTATAAGGGATTTGATATTGTAATGGTGGTGGCCAATCTCGGAATCGAACCAAGGACACACTGATTTTCAGTCAGTTGCTCTACCGACTGAGCTAATTGGCCACGGTAAATATTTGTAATGTTAAAAGTCTTTAAAAGAGTGGTGGCCAATCTCGGAATCGAACCAAGGACACACTGATTTTCAGTCAGTTGCTCTACCGACTGAGCTAATTGGCCATACTTTTAAAGAGCGAAATTATATCTTGCTTCTACTGAAAGTTAGCTTATGCCAATAAATATTGCTTCTTTATTGTTTTTTTGTATAATGAAGTTAATAAATTAAAAAAGGAGATATAGTTATGAAATATGTACTTTTGGTATTTAGCATGACATTTATGTTCGTAGGCTGTAGTGTTAAAGAGATAAATGATAATACAAATAGTATTACTAGTGATATTACAAATGCTTTTGAAAATTCAAAAGATAAGTCTAACTAGACTTATCTTATTTTTAAACTGATGAGGGCGAGTAAATTTGAGAGGATGGCGATAATCCAAAACCGAACTATAATCTTGTTCTCTGCCCAGTTTTTCATCTCAAAATGGTGATGTATCGGGGCCATTAAAAAAACTCTTTTTTTCCTTAACTTATAACTACCAACTTGTAGTATAACAGAGAGAGTCTCTATAACAAAAATACTACCAATGAGTACTAAAAGAACTTCACTTTTACTAATAATTGCAAGATACCCTAAAAATGCACCTATCGTGAGGGAACCACTATCCCCCATAAAAACTTCAGCAGGATGACAGTTATACCAGAGAAATCCAACTAAGGCACCCATAAGGGCACTAGCGATAATAGCAACTTCTCCAACTGGAAAGTTTGGCATTAAGAGGTATGCACTGATGTTTGCATGTCCTGTTATATAGATAATGATACTAAATGTTCCTAGTGCAACGAGAGAAGGTACTGTAGCTAAACCATCGAGTCCATCTGTTAGGTTCACAGCATTTGATGTAGCTACTAAAACCAAAATCCATACAGGAATAGCATACATACCGAGATTAAAAAGAGGAGTTTTTAGAAAAGGAACATACAAGTCTGTATTGTACCCTGCATAAAGACATAGATAAGCTGCGACAATAAAAGAGGCTACTATCTGTAGTAGAAGTTTAGTCCGTGCTTTGAGCCCTGCGAGGTTTTCACTTTTTTTTATCTTTGCAAAATCATCTTGAAACCCAATAAGAGCAAATAAAACAATCGTCATTAAACCACCAAGAGCATATACATTGTCTAGTCTAATGGTAAGTAGGGATGCCAAGATAGTTGCACCTATAAATACGATGCCACCCATTGTTGGAGTAGAGGCTTTTTCCTGATGTCTATCAGGAGCCCATTCGTTAATAGGTTGGACCCTGGATGTCCTTTGTGCCCAACGGATAAACTTTGGTAGTAAAAATAGTGTTAAGATAAGTGCAATAAAGAAAGAGACTCCAGCACGAATCGTAATGTAGCCTAAAAGATTTATATCTAAAAAATTGTGTAACCAATATAGCAAATGTTACTCCTAATTATATGTCTGTTTGTAAAATTAATGCGACATTATAGTATAATAGCTCAATAAATTCAGTATACAGGAATAGAATTGAGTAAAAAAGCAATTTTAGTGATAACAGATGGTATTGGGTACTCTGATAAAATTGAGAGTAATGCTTTCTACAATGCTACAAAACCAACTTATGATAATCTTTTTAAAAATACACCTCACTCTTTAATAGATACTTTTGGATTAAGTGTTGGTCTTCCTGAAGGTCAGATGGGGAACTCTGAAGTGGGGCATATGAGTATAGGAAGTGGAAGAGTTCTTTATCAAGATTTGGTGAAGATTTCCTTAGCTCTAAGTGAAAACAGCTTAGAATCAAATGAAGAGTTACAAAATCTTTTTAATACTTCTGATAGACTTCATCTTATTGGACTTATGAGTGATGGTGGGGTTCATTCTCATATTGACCATTTTATGGGAATTGCTGATATTGCTGCAAAGAATGGCAAGCGAGTTTTTCTTCACCTTATAACAGATGGACGGGATGTTTCTCCTACTTCAGCACAAAAGTATATTGAAAAAGTAAATAAACATTTGAGTGAGAATGTAACTATCGCAACTATATCGGGACGCTTTTACTCTATGGATAGAGACAATAGATGGGAAAGAGTTAAGCGTGGTTATGATGCTATAGTAAATGCTGAGCCGATGAGTGATTTTGATCCTGCGGCATACATTGGGCACTCTTACTCTCTTGGTGAGACTGATGAGTTTGTAGAACCAACTGCATTTAAAGGGTATGAAGGTATACTAGATGGTGATAGCGTTTTAACTATAAACTTCCGTAGTGATAGAATGCGCGAAATGGTAACTGCTCTAGCTTCTCAAAACTTTGATGGTTTTGAGCAAAAAAATATAGATATAAATCTTGCAACAATTACAGAATATGATAAAAGTTTTCCATACCCTGTGCTTTTTAGAAAAGATGCCCCAAAAAATACACTTGCAGAAGTTATTGCAAAAGAGGGGCTTCGACAACTCCACACGGCTGAGACAGAAAAGTATGCACATGTTACTTTTTTCTTAAATGGTGGTATAGATGAGCCTTATAGAAATGAGACACGAGTACTTATTCCCTCTCCTGATGTAAAAACATATGACATGAAACCTGAAATGAGTTGTAAAGCAGTTGGAAAAGCTGTGTTAGATGCTATGGATGATTCTTATGACTTTATAGTTGTAAACTTTGCGAATGGTGATATGGTTGGACATACTGGAAATTTTCAAGCAGCGAAAATAGCTGTAAGTGCAGTAGATGAACAGTTAGGCTATATAGTTAAAAAAGCGAAAGAGCAGGAGTATGCATTAGTAATTACCTCTGATCATGGGAATTGTGAAGAGATGAGAGACGATGCCGGAAATGTACTTACAAATCATACTGTTGGTAAAGTATGGTGTTTTGTAGAGGCTGATGGTGTAAGTAAAGTGCAAAGCGGTGGTTTAAATAACATTGCTCCAACTGTTTTAGAGCTTATGGGGATAGAGATTCCATCAGAAATGGATCATAGTTTAATTTAAA
Organism: Sulfurimonas sp.; assembly: GCA_027063505.1. Classification (GTDB taxonomy): domain Bacteria; phylum Campylobacterota; class Campylobacteria; order Campylobacterales; family Sulfurimonadaceae; genus Sulfurimonas. The sequence continues at coordinate 38,454 of JAMORO010000010.1, read as the reverse complement.
TAAAAAGGAAATTCTGTAATATGAAATTTAGTGGTAAAAATGTTTTAGTAACAGGTTCAAGTCGTGGTATTGGTGCAGAGATAGCAAAAACTTTAGCAGGCTTTGGTCTTAAAGTATGGGTAAATTACAGAAGTGGTGTAGCGGAAGCTGACAGTGTAAAAGAGGCTATTGAGGTTGCTGGTGGTACTGCTGCTGTAATCGGTTTTGATGTAAGTGATGAAGCAGCATTTAGTGATGCTATTAAAACTATTATTGACAGCGATGGGGAACTCTCTTATCTTGTTAATAATGCTGGAATTACAAATGATAAACTTGCCCTTCGTATGAAAACAGATGATTTTATGTCTGTAATCAATGCGAATCTTACTTCTACTTTTATAGGATGTCGTGAATTTTTTAAAGCGGCAAGAAAGAAAAAATTTGGAAGTGTTGTAAATATCGCTTCTATTATTGGTGAGACTGGAAATGCAGGTCAAACTAACTATGCTGCATCTAAGGGTGGTGCGATTGCGATGACTAAATCATTTGCACTTGAGGCTGCAACAAGTGGTATACGTTTTAACTCACTTACACCAGGTTTTATCTCTACAGAGATGACAGAAGTACTTTCAGATGATATAAAAACAAGTATAAATGCTAAGATTCCTATGAACAGAATGGGTGCGGCATCAGAAGTTGCTGAGGCAACTGCATTTTTACTCTCTGATTACTCTAGTTACATTACAGGTGAAACTTTAAAAGTAAATGGTGGAATGAATATGGCATAATGGCTTTTTTAAGCTAGATTTGTTATAATTACCCGATTTAAATAAAAAAACAGGAGCTATAATGGCACTTATAGATGATATTAAAGAAGTAGTAGTTGAGCAATTAAGCGTTAACGCTGATGAAGTTAAAGACGATGCAAAATTCGTAGAAGATTTAGGTGCTGATAGCCTTGATGTTGTTGAATTAGTAATGGCTTTAGAAGAAAAATTCGACATCGAAATTCCTGACGATGAAGCAGAAAAAATTGCAACTGTTGCTGATGTAGTAGCATATGTAGAGAGCAAATAGTTTTAGATTTAAAACTATTTAACTGAGGATTTTTCCTCAGTATTTGAATGTTTTTAGAAATGAATGGGTATCATTGATTTTTATAAAGTATTTTATAACTTATATTGGAGAGTATTTAATGAGAAGAGTAGTAGTAACTGGTCTAGGTATGATAAATTCAGTTGGTAATGACAAAGAGACATCTTTTAAAGCTATTTGTGATGGTGAATGTGGAATTGACAAGATATCTATTTTTGATACTGAAGGTTATAGTGTTCAAATTGCTGGTGAAGTAAAAGATTTTGATCCATCAACTGTAATGCCTCCAAAAGAAGTTAAAAAAGCAGATAGATTTATTCACCTTGGTCTTAAAGCTGCAGGTGAAGCGATGGCGGATGCAAATCTTCCTGAAGATACAGATTATGAAAGATTTGGTATTAGTGCTGGTTCTGGTATTGGTGGTCTTCCATCAATCGAGAAAAACTCTATTATTTTGAGTACTCGTGGGCCACGTCGTATCTCTCCTTTCTTTATTCCTGGCGCATTAGTAAATATGCTTGGTGGATTTGTCTCTATTGAACATGGCACAAAAGGTCCAAACCTCTCAAGTGTAACAGCTTGTGCTGCAGGAACTCATGCAATTAGTGAAGCATGTAAAACTATTATCTGTAATGGTGCAGATAAGATGTTAGTAGTTGCAGCTGAGTCTGCAATCACTGGTGCAGGAATTGGTGGATTTGCTGCGATGAAAGCTCTTTCAACAAGAAATGATGATCCAAAAACTTCATCTCGTCCATTTGATGCAGACCGTGATGGTTTTGTTATGGGTGAGGGTGCAGCATCTTTAGTACTTGAAGAGTATGAATCAGCAGTAGCACGTGGTGCTAAAATCTATGGTGAAATTATCGGTTTTGGAGAGTCTGGTGATGCAAACCATATTACAACTCCATCACTTGATGGTCCAGCTCGTGCTATGAAAGCAGCCTATAAAATGGCAGGTGAACCAAAAGTTGATTATGTAAATGCACATGGTACTTCAACACCTATTAATGATAAGAATGAAACAGCCGCAGTGAAAGAGCTTCTTGGCGATGCAACACCAATGTCTTCAATAAAAGGTCAAATTGGCCACTGTCTTGGTGCTGCAGGTGGTATTGAAGCAGTAGTATGTTTAATGGCGATGCGTGATGGTATTTTACCTCCAACAATTAACTATACTACAAAAGATGAGAATTGTGATTTAGACTATATTACTGAAGGTGCTAGAAAAGCTGAAGTAAATGTAGCGATGAGTAATTCATTTGGTTTTGGTGGGACAAATGGTGTTCTTATCTTTAAAAAAATCTAACTAGTAAGGATTTAATTTGGCTACATATTTAGATTTTGAACATAAAATTAAGTTCATACAAGAAGATATTATCTCTGCACAGGTTCGTCATGATCCAACAGCTATGGCAAAGCATAAGCTAACTCTTGATAAAGAGGTTGAAAAAGTTTATGGAAATCTTTCAGATTTTCAGAAATTACAATTAGCTCGTCATCTTGATCGTCCTTATGCTCTTGATTATATTAACATTTTAATGCGAGATAAGTATGAGATTCATGGTGATCGCCACTTCCGTGATGATGCTGCTATTCTCTGTTATATGGGATACATCGGTGATGAAAAAGTTATGGTTATTGGTGAGCAAAAGGGTCGTGGAACTAAAAATAAGTTAAAACGTAACTTTGGTATGCCACATCCCGAAGGTTATAGAAAAGCACTTCGTGCTGCAAAAATGGCAGAAAAATTTGGAATGCCTATTTTAATGCTTATAGACACACCGGGTGCATACCCTGGTATTGGGGCTGAAGAGCGTAACCAGTCTGAAGCTATTGCTAGAAATCTTTTAGAGCTTTCTGACATTAAAACACCAACAGTATCTATAGTTATTGGTGAGGGTGGTTCTGGTGGAGCACTTGCTATTGGTGTTGCTGATAAATTTGCTATGATGCGTTATTCTGTCTTTTCTGTTATCTCTCCTGAAGGGTGTTCAGCAATTTTATGGAATGATCCAAAAAAAGCTGAAGCTGCAACTAATGCTATGAAAATTACATCTTCTGACCTTAAAGAGTTAGATTTAATTGATGATATTATTGATGAACCACTTATTGGGGCACACCGTGAAAAAGAGGCTGCGGCAAATGCCATTGGTGATTACTTTTTAGGTGAACTTAAAAAACTCAAAGCTATGAGTGAAGATGAACGAATGGATGCCCGCTACACTAGACTTACAAGTCACGGTGCATTTAGCGAGTAAGCATTACAGTTTTTCTTTTTCCTTCTCTTCTTCTTGAAGAAAAGGATCAAATTTTGGTCGTTTAAGCCTAGGTGCTTGGCGACTAAATTTTATTAAATCCTCTACATTATTTAAACTCTCTTTACAATTTTTCATAGATAAATTAAATAACCCATAAGTTGTAATGACATCACTCATAGCTCTATGGTGTGATGGATTTGGGTTGAGGTGAAATGTATCGTTAAGGTAGGAGAGAGCATATCTGTAAGATACTATGGTTCTTTCTGCTAGACTAAGTGAACAGAGTGGACGGTTTAAGAGGGCTTCTAAACCTACTTTTTGCATAGACCCAGAGATGAAGTTGTAATCAAATTTTACATCATGTGCTACAAAGATAGCATCTCCTAAAAAGAGTTTGAACTCTTTCATTACTATTTCTAGAGAAGGAGCATCTACTGTGTCTTGTACTGATATACCTGTTATCTCAGTGATAATTGGGTTTATCTCTTTTGTAAAAACTAGACTCTCGTAGCTATCAATTACTTTGCCATTTTTTATTTTTAGTGCTGCTATCTCTATAATTTGATGCTTCTCTAGTTTTGAACCATTAGTCTCAATATCTACTATACAAAACTCAGCATCAGAAATCTTAATATATTTTGTATCAAAGTAGAAGTAGCCTTGGCGTTTAACGATATTTATACCTTGTGCTCGAGAGATCTCTATAAACATATCAATGCTCTCATCTATCTGAGATTTTAGTACCTCTAAGGGCAGTCCTCGTGTTGCTAAACGAGAGATGCTTTTTTTATCGAGGGGGAACTCTTTATTGAGCATTTTGTATAAACTCTTGTACTTTTACTCTATCTTTTTTCCCATGGCTAATTTCAACACCACTACTTACATCAACACCATAAAAACCATACTCTTTTAAGAAAGATACATTCTTATCATCTAAACCACCAGCGAGTATTATTTTAGAACAGTCAACATCTTTAAACCACTCTATATTTATCCTTTTTCCTGCACCACCATAGGCTTCACAATAGGCATCAACAAGTCTATACTCATCTTTAAAGTTTAGAATATCTTCTGCTTTTTTTGCACGGATAACTTTTATATATGGAGTCTGTAATGTTTCGCATAGCTCAGTTGAAGCTTCAAAGTGAAGTTGTGCAAGTGTCGCACCAACTGCTTGACAGGTTTGATCTATAGTACTGGCATCTTCATTTACAAAGAGTGCAACTTTTTCAACAAAAGGGGGTAGTTGCTCAATGATAGTTTTTGCTTGATCTATAGTAACAAAACGAGGAGATGGGGGATAAAATACAAAACCAAGAGCATCTGCTCCTAATTCTATTGCCATCATAGCATCTTCAAGAGAAGTAATGCCACAAATTTTTGTACGCATTATACTTGAAGACTCTCAATAGCTTTTTGACGATCTGCATGTTTAAAGACATAACTACCTGCAACAACTACATCGACTCCAACCTCTTTAAGAAGATGGATGTTTTTATCGCTTACACCTCCATCTACTTCAATGAGGCAGTTCGGATTGATTCTGTTTCGAAGTTCATTTAATCGTGATGCTTTTTCAATAACACTCTCAATAAAGCTCTGTCCTCCAAAACCAGGGTTTACACTCATAAGAAGTACCATATCAAGGTCTTTAAGTAAAAACTCTACAGATTCTGGTTGAGTGTGAGGATTAAGAACAATAGCAGGTTTAATTCCAAGAGAGCGAATTTTCTGTATAAGTCTATGGGGGTGTTTCTCCTCTTCTATATGAAAAGATATATACTCTGGTTTGAGAGGGGCAAAAAGATCAACAAAAAAAGTGTTGTTTTCTACCATTAAGTGGATATCTAAAGGCTTTGTAGCACAAGAAGCTACAGCTGAAACAACTACAGGTCCAATGGTAAGGTTTGGTACAAAATGCCCATCCATTACATCTACATGAACAAGGTCACATCCTGCATTACAAATCTCTTCAACATCACGTTGTAAATTTCCAAAATCTGCCGAGAGAATACTAGGAGCTACTTTTATCATTTTACTGCCTTTAAATCAATTTTTGCAATTATAATAGATAGTAGCTTTTTATCTTGTTAAGAAGAAAAGGAACTTATCATCATTAAAAGAGAGGTCAACTTGAACACCCTTTTTATCTTGAACAATTTCTAAAAGAGAAGTGACATCAGGATAGGTTCTTGGTAGTGTAATATCAACACTTATATCTTCATCACCAAGGAGTGTTTTTAGTTTTCCTCCCACGATATTAACGAGTTCAGCGAGTGTATCAAGTACAAGTTCAGTATCTTCTGTTGCTTCCCCTATGAGTAGTTCACATGCTTTTTTTGCAATATTTAGAGGAAAAACAAGAATAATCATTCCATCCAAATCCCCATAGTAACCAATAGAACTTGCAATTTTCCCCTCTATTTCATCAATAACAATATTATTAATCTGTACAGCATCTTTAATGGCACTTGAATTTGTCATCATCTCTATTGTAGCGACTGTAGCATCTATAAAGTTTGGAAGTTCAGTAACTGTTGTTTTATTGAGAAGTCGTTTATTTTTGATATTTGCGGCACTACTTGCACCTAACTCTTTGAGTAACTCTTTATTTTGTAATATATCATCCATTTGATCAAAAAAAATGATTCCAGAATCTTCAAGAGTCTCTTTAAAAGCTTTTGGTGTTTTATCAAAACTCATACCTACAAAACAGATAGTAGCATTGTACTCTGCTCCCGCTGTTGAGAGTTTAGAGAAAAAGTTGAGTGCATGAATATTCATACTAACAACTTTATAAGTATCAAAGATAAAGAGCCTGAAACCTACATTAAGAGAGTTGTTGTGATACTCTATATTAAAAGTATTGCCAATCTCTGCATCCAAAAAAGAGTTTACTGTATAGATAATCGCATTGCCAGTAACTCTTGTTGCGACTTTTTGTCCCATCTGTCCTAAGTATGTTTCAGTAATGATGATATCATAGGCATCTTGTACTGCAGCTTTTTTGTTAAATTCACTTTCACTCTGTGCAATTATGGGATTATGCCCATTATCATGTAGTTCAATCGCCATAGCTGAACGTTGAGACTTGTCATCAGAATAGAGAAGGACATTTTTATTTTGGTTCTTATAGCTTGTCGCAAAGAGTGTAGCTATCTCTTGTGTTCGAAACAGAGAAAAACTAAGATCATTTTTATAAAAGTTAGTGATTGCATCATATTTTTTTGTATCGAGATCACAAAAACCGACGGTTGTATGGTTTGCAGTACGAACTTTATGGAACATCTTTACAAAGGCATCTAGTCCATTACGGTTAAAAAAGATAACACGTTTTAAAGAGACTAAAATCATATCTGCATTTTGTGCAGTAGTTGCTTCAATATCTTCAATGCTCAGTATCGCAATACCACTAGCACCATCTAAAAAACCTTGAGGTGAAAAAACACCAATTCCATTTTTTATAACCGCTCTCATGAGATCTCCATTAGTTGGGAAAAATCATCATATATATCTGAAACATAGTCAATTTGAAAATCTATAAAATCATTGAGTTCTGCATCAATATATTTGGGCTGAGAGAGTGTATAAAAGAGTAGAAGGTGCATCCACTTTCCAAGTTCATTTACTTTTACATCTTCTGAAGGTTTCATTCCTGAAGCAGCTTGAATGATTTTACTGACTTCTATTGGCATCTCCCATTTATTGGCTATCTGTTCGCATATATCAAAGAGGTCCATATTGCATAAACGCTGTAGCACACTATTAAGATCTATTGGATTGACACTTCGTAGTAGCTCTACATCTGCCTTTTTCTCACAAAAGAGAGCTTCACTTACAATGATACTTGCTGGTAGTAGAGAGATAGAAGAGAGAATCTCTTTGTCTTCAATATTTAAAAAATTTAAAATCTTTTGCCAATTAATTGAAAGATCTGCTTGAAGGTTATAAAAAAGAACACGGGTGAGTTTAAAAAGCACCCATTTTGAAGGAGAGAGAAGAGTCATCATATAGTTATAAACAGCTTGCTGCGAGCGGCTCACTCCTAAAATACCAAAGATCTGAGAAACATCACTTACTTCATTACGAAAGCCATATATAGGTTTATTTACTAAAACTTTTAGATATGTACTTAACGCCTTATCCTCTTTCGCTGCATTAGCTGCTTTAACTAAATCACCACTTCCTAAATGAAGGAGAGTCTCTTTGAGTGCTTTTGGTGCAGGAGGTATCTTTTCTATAAAATTATCTATTTTTTCTTTTGTAATCAAAATCTCATACTTTATGTTAGTCTACAATATTCTAGCTATTAAAATATAAAAGTTATATTAAAAAAGGGGTGAGAAAAAGAAATACTCTTGGCTTAAGTTCAAGTTTTGCTTTTATTTGATACAATTCGCAACTTTAAATATATTGCAAGGATACCATTATGGCAAGAAGATGTGCTATTAGCGGCAAAGGCCCTATGAGTGGAAACAATGTTTCTCACGCAAAAAACAGAACAAAGCGTCGTTTTTTATTAAACTTAAGAACAGTTCGTATCACTTTAGAAGATGGTACTACTAAAAAAATCAAGATCTCTGCAAGAGAGCTTCGTACACTTAAGAAAAATTCGTAAGTAGTAGGAAAAAATTATGAATCTTTTACAAAGGATTCGTAAGTTTCTAAATTGGGAGATCGCTCCCAAACCTGACCCCAAACTTCTTCCTGAAGTTTATTCTCATCTAAGTGCTTTTCGTTTACCTCTAATCTTAACTGTAGCAGTAATGCTTATCGGAACTGTTGGATATGTAGTAATCGATGATTTTCCTATACTTGACGCAATTTATCAAACAGCTATAACCTTTACTACTGTTGGTTTTGGAGAGATTCATCCAATATCTGATATAGGAAAAATATTTACCATAAACTTGATTATTGCAGGGTTTGCAGTTTTTTCAAGTGCTATTGGTATTTTAGTTCGTGAGCTGAATCGGGGAGACATTATTGCTATATTCAAGGAGAGAAGAATGTTATATAAAATTGCAAGACTCAAAAAACACTTTGTTGTCTGTTATCATAATGATTACACTATACAAGTGACTGAGCAGTTACGTAAAAACCACATTCCTTTTATTGTGATTGATCCAAGAGCTGAGATACATGAATGGGCGATAGAACATAAGTATCCTCACTATCTTCAGGCTGAACCACATGCAGAGTTAGCGATGCTTAAAGCACACCTCTCTTCTGCAAAAGGGCTTATCGCTCTTTCAGACTCAATAGCTGACAATATAGCCCTTATTGCCTCTGTAAGACTTTTTGAAAAAGAGCATTTTTTACCTCGCCCTTACTATATCATCTCTTCAGCAGAGTCTATGAGTGATGTCGATAAGTTGAAAAAGTTAGGGGCTGATACGGTTGTTAGTCCAACTAAACTCACAGCACAGAGAGTAAGCGCAATGGCGGCACGTCCTGATATGGAAAACATGCTAGAAGAATTTTTATATAAGAGTGATAATCCCCTCGATATGCAAGAGATATATGTTCCAAAATATAGCTGGGCAGTGCTTAAAAAACTTAAAGAGACACATATCCGTCAGATGACAAATGTTTCAGTAATTGGAATTTCTAAAAAAGATGGAAAGTTTATCAGTATGCCAAAAGGGGATGTTCTTGTTACGAGTGAGTGTAAACTTTTAGTTATTGGAACCCAAAAAGGGATAGAAGCAACAAAAGATCTTCTCAAACAGAGAATTAAACCTAAGGAGTTAAAGTTTGTATAAATTAACAAAATTAGAGAGTGGTGTATGTGCAGCAGATGGTTTTTATGCAGATGGTGTAAGTGCAGGATTAAAAGCTGAAAATGCAAAAGATATGGCGTTTATATATTCAAGTAGTATTTGTGAAATAGCTTCTGTGTTTACAACAAATAAAATGACAGCAGCACCTATTAGACATTTTCGTGCTAAGGGTGATTTTAAAACAAACTTTGTTCTTATAAATGCTAAAAATGCAAATGCTATGACTGGTAAAGCAGGGATAGCAGATATAGAAGAGATTTTAACGACACTACCAAAAGAGATTAAAAATCCTGTTATGAGCTCTACTGGTGTGATTGGAGTAAGAGTTCCAAAAGAGAGACTCATCGCGGGCGCAAAACTCTTTGATCTTACAAAAAGAGAGCCTAACAGTGCTGCAAACGCTATTATGACTACGGATAGCTTCTCTAAAGAGATAGCGTTTAGAGTAGAACTTGAAGATGGCGCTAGCTTTAACATCGGAGCGATGGCAAAAGGTGCAGGAATGATAAATCCAGCTATGGCTACGATGCTCTGCTTTATTACTACAGATGCAAAAGTAAGTAAGTCTGAAATGCAAGAGTTACTCGATGAGGTAACACTTACTACTTTTAATGCAGCAAGTGTTGATGGGGATACATCTACAAATGATACGGTGATGTTACTATCAAATGCTCTATCAGGTAGTTATAATAGAGAAGCTTTTAGAGATGCCCTTCATAAAATTATGCTCTTTTTAGCAACAGAGATGGTTGCAGATGGAGAGGGTGCAACAAAGATGGTGACTTATAAAGTAACTGGAGCCAAGAGTAATGCTGAAGCAGAAGTAGTTGCCAAAGCACTCTCTAACTCTCTTCTTGTTAAAACTGCACTCTATGGTGAAGATCCCAACTGGGGTCGTATAGCTTCAACTGTGGGTGCAAGTGGTGTAGATGCAGATGAAGAGACTCTGAGTATATCTTTTAATGATCTTTGTGTTTATAAGAGTGGTGTTTTACTTTTTGATGCAGCTATGGAAGAGCGTGCTTCTGCGGTTATGAAGCTAGATAGATTTACAATCTCTTGTGATTTAGGTCTAGCTGAAGGATCGTTCACATCTTATGGGTGTGATTTAGGGTATGAGTATGTGAAGATAAATGCAGATTATCGGACATAGTTTTTTAATAACTTAATAAAATAGAAGGGGTTTTATTCCCCTTATATAGGCTGTCTCCTTACAAAAATAGAATAAAAAAATTTATTTTTGTGAGAGAGGTCAATCTTTTAAACTTCAATAGCAATAATCAAGTAAATTTTAACATTTCTTTAATAAAATTTCAAATATAATCGCTTCAATTTCCCATAAGGCTAATCACTATGTTACGAACTCTTTTTACTATGTTACTTTTAGGTACAACACTCTTTGCTATACCCAGTATCTCTCAATTAAAAACTGCAATTAAAGCAGATCCATCCCTTCTTGACTCTCCCCAAGCTAAGCTGATGATGCAAGAACAAGGGATATCCAAAGTTGATATTCAAAAGAAGTTAGCTAAAGAGGAAAAACTTACTACAAAAAGTATAGAATCTGTGGATGTTGAAAATAGAATTGATATTTTAGATGCTAATGAGACTAAAAGTAGACCAAGTATGTTAAAAAGTGTCAATCCTTTTAAGTATCAGACACGTAGTGAGATAAGAAAAATACTTAATGAGAGACAGCAGATACTTGTAAATAAAAAATTATCACGCTATTCCGATCGATTTTATGCAAATAAAAATATGATTGATAGTGCATCTCTCCCTACACCAGAAAACTATACTATCTCAACTGGTGACAGGATTGATATACATGTATATGGTGATAGGGATGAGAAACTATCTCTTGAAGTAAATAATGATGGTGAGATTGAACTGCAGTATATCGGCCCCGTAAGAGTAGGAGGTATGAGTTATAAAGAGCTTAAAACATATCTTACAAGAGAGTTAAAGCAACACTTTAAACTAAGCTCATTTAAAATAAGTATTAGTAAATACAGTAGTATACAGGTAACACTTATCGGTGATGTTAAATACCCAGGTATTTATAACCTTTCATCCTTTTCAACAGCTAAAGATCTCTTTATTGTTTCAAAAGGTGTACGTGATACAGCATCTGTTCGAAATATAGATATAAAACGTAATGGGAAGACAATCGCTAAACTCGATTTTTATGATCTACTATTTAGAGGTAAAAGTGTAGGAACAACTCTTTTAAAGCATGGTGATATAGTAGTTGTTAAAAAGGCGGATACCTTAGTAAGTATAGATGGATATGTAAATAATGCTGCTAAGTTTGAGCTTAAAAAAGGAGAGACACTTGCAAAGCTCATAGAGTATGCAGGAGGAATGAAAGCCAATGCTTCAAAACGCCATATAAAGATAGATAGATATAGTGATAATATAGTTTTTGAGACATTTCACATAAATTATAGAAAGGCAAAGAAATTCCGAATGAGAGATGGTGATAGAGTCTATATATATCAACTTGACTCTACTGCACAATCAAGTGTAAGTCTTTATGGAAATATTATCAGACCTGGTGCCTATCCTCTTCCAAAAGAGAGAACACTTACAACTTTCCTTAACCAGCAACTTAAGTATGGCTCGAAACATTTTTTCTTACCTGAAACATATTTTGAATATGGTCTTATAAAACGCTATACAGATGCATTGAACTATAAGATTCACTCATTTAATCTTAAAGATGTGCTAGATGCAAAAGAGAAGGTCTCTTTAGAACCACAAGATGAGATATATATATTTAGTAAGAATGATCTGCAGAGCTCTTCTTACATTACTACAAGTGGATCACTTTTTATAAATGCTGGAAAATTAAGATATTTTGAAGGGATGACAATTCGAGATGCTATACATGCTTCTGGTGTAGATGGTATTGTTGATGATATGGTTCGAGTAACAACGATAAATACTCCAGATAGAATGCCAAAGACTACCTTCTACTCTCTAAAAAAGGATGCAAATATTATTTTAAGTCCTTATGATGAAGTTGAGATATATGACTATTACCAAACACATCGTTTAGAACCGGTGAGTATTAAAGGTGAGGTAGTTAATCCAACAACAGTTTTTTATGAAAAAGATATGACTCTTCAAAAAATATTAGATGCAAGTGGCGGCTTTACTACTATGGCCTACCTCAAACAGATAGAGATAGTCCGTTACTATATCGATGCAGAGAGTAATAGAAAGAAAAAAATTGATGTTTTAAATTTAAGTGATATAGATCCAAAAAAATATATATTAGAACCATATGATGAGGTAACTATTTATAAAATTCCAAACTGGGGTGAAAAGCAGGTTGTTACATTAAGTGGTGAAGTGAAGTTTCCTGGTAAGTATACAATAAGTAATGGAGAGAAACTTGCAAGTGTAATAGCTCGTGCTGGTGGTTATACAAAGGATGCTTTTATTCAAGGGGCTGTTTTTACACGAGATAGTATTAAAAGGCAGCAGATAGATCAGTATAATCACTCCTTAGCAAAGATAAAGCGAGAACTTGCACTTTATAATGCGATGCCTGCAAATGCAAAGAGAGCGGCTACAAGTGTAGGTGCAACGAGTACACTCAATGATGTGATTTTAGAAGCGAAGAAGTATCAGCCTATAGGTCGAGTAAGTGTGACATTAGATAAGGATTTAGACTTTTTTAAAGAGAGTCCATTTAATTTAGTTCTTAAAGATAAGGATACTCTTACAATCCCTAATCAAATCGATACGGTAACTGTTTTTGGAGAAGTTTTTAATCCAACTTCATTTGTATATAATGAGGTACTAAGTAGTGAAGATTACATTGAGATGGCAAGTGGACTCTCTCGTGCTGCAGATGAAGGAAGTATTTATATAATTCATGCAAATGGTATGAGTGAACCTTTAAATGCTGGATGGTTTAGTGCTAATGCAGAGATAAAAAAGGGAGATACTATTGTTGTTCCTGTCTATATTAAAGAGATTAATACTCTTGAGATATGGGACAGTGTCTCAAGAGTTCTTGCTTCATTTGCTGTAACTGCTGCTGCCCTTTCAACATTAGGTGTTATTTAGTCAACATACTCATTTTTAAAACTCACATAGCGTTTAGCAGAAGCATAAAGCTCTGCTACCTCTTCATCTGTTAGCTCTCTTACAACTTTAGCAGGACTTCCCATTATAAGTGAACGTGGTGGAAAAACTTTTCCTTTTGTTACAAGTGAACTTGCACCAACAATAGACTCTTTTCCTATTACAGCATTATCAAGGATAGTAGCACTCATCCCTATCAGACAAGCATCCTCTATAGTACAACCATGTAGCATAACACGATGCCCAATAGTTACATCACTGCCGATAATAGTTGGACTTCCATCACTTCTATCTGCTTTTTTATGATGAGTAATGTGCACCATACTTAAATCTTGAATACTCGTTCTATCTCCAATAGTAATATAGTGAACATCTCCACGAACTACTGTTCCAAACCAGATAGAACAATCCTCTCCAATAGTTACGTCCCCGATAACATCAGCAGAGGGTGCAATCCATGTATCTTTACCCATTTTTGGTGTGAAGTTTTTAAAATTATATATCATCTTTTTTTCCTTTACTCTTTACAATCTATAAAGACAGTAGACATAAGGTTTGCTATAAAACTAGCAGACTCTTTTTTACTCGCTTTTGCAATACGGTTGACATAATCTTCCATATGCTTATGATTGTTTATTGTCTTATAGTTCTCGTTCTTTACTTTTACATAGGATCCATCACTCTGTAGTTGATGGGAGAGTGTATTATCACAACACTGCAGTTGTAATATCTGTAAAATCTTCGTTTGAGCAGCTTCATCTTTAATGGCTGTAAGTAACTCTATACGTCGAACTAAATTTCGAGGCATCCAGTCTGCACTTGATATGTAAACTTGTGCTGCATCATTTTTAAAGTAAAATGTACGAGGATGCTCAAGATATTTTCCTAAAATGGAGATAACACGAATATTTTCACTTACTCCCTCAATCCCTGGTTTTAAACAGCAGATACCACGAACAATGAGCTCAACTCTTACTCCTGCCTGACTCGCTTTATAAAGTGAGCGAATGATATCTTCATCAACAAGTGAGTTTATCTTTGCAATTATATGACCTTTTTCACCCTGTCTTGTTTCATTATGAATAAGAGAGAGGAGTTTAGGCTTTATCTGTGAGGGTGCCATATAGAGTTCATTCAGCTTCCCTTTTTTACTAAAACCTGTTAAAAAGTGAAAGAAGCGTGTTAAGTCATTTGTTATTTCATCTTTACTTGTCATATAAGACATATCAGTATAGATCTTTGCAGTAGCAGGATTATAGTTTCCTGTGCCTAAATGTGCATACTGTTTGAGCTTCCCATTTTTACGGCGAGTTACAAGAGCTGCTTTTGCATGTACTTTAAAACCCTTGATACCATAGATAACATGTGCTCCTGATTTTTCAAGTGCTTTGGCCCAGATGAGATTGTTTTCTTCATCAAATCTTGCTTTTAACTCAACCATAACAGTTACTTGCTTTCCACTCTCACTCGCACTCATAAGCGCTTGGACAATTGGAGAGTTTGTACCAGAACGATAGAGTGTCATTTTAATCGAGACTACATCAGGATCTTTACTAGCACTTTGAATAAACTTTACAACTGGTTCAAAACTCTCATAAGGGTGGTACATTAAAACATCTTGTTTCTCTAATGTTGTAAAGATACTCTCTGTGCTATCAAAAGGAGGAAGATTCTTTGGTTTAAATGGTGCAGAAAGAAGGTGTGCAAAGTCTTTGTTTCCTACTATTTGCCATAGACTCGAGAGATTTAAAAAGGTGTGAAATTTATAAATATCATCTTTAAAAATATTAGTATGGCGGTTAAAGAAGTTAATAATCTCATCATCGGCATTTGAACCGACTTCTAGACGAACCATCTCCCCTTTACGACGAAGTTTTAGCCCCTCTTCAAGGATCTCCATAAAGTCATCTGCTTCCTCCTCTTCTATCTCAATGTCAGCATTTCTTGTTACCCTAAAAGCAGCATATTTTAGAAGTGTAAAACCAGGGAAAAGATCTTCGACATGTTGTGCTACGATCATCTCAATAGGAACATAAACACCATTGTCAAGCTCTATAAATCGGCTCAGTACACGAGGAATACGGATAAGCCCAAAACGCTCTATGGATTCATCATCACTATCTTGGAGTTTTACAATAAGCCCAAAACTTAAGTTGTTTAAATGAGGAAAAGGGTGCGTGGCATCGATGGCGATAGGGATGATAACAGGATAGATATTCTCATTAAAAAACTGTTTGAGTTTACTTTTCTCTTGATTACTCGCTTCATCATAGCTTTTAACAGAGATACCTTCTAATTCAAGTTTTTTAAGAATTTCACTACGACAGTGCTCAACTACCTGTTGCTCTTGATGGAGATAAGTTCTAATCTCTCGAAGCTGTTGGAGTGGTGTGAGCTTATCAGCACCGCTCACAATAATGCCTGCTGAGAAAAGTTTCTTTAAACCTGCGACACGAATCATGTAAAATTCATCTAAATTTGTGCCATATATAGCAAGAAATTTTAGACGTTCTAAAAGAGGAAGAGACTCATCTTGCGCTTGTTTTAAAACACGGGTGTTGAACTGTAGCCACGAGAGTTCACGGTTGTTATAGAGATTTGGGTTTTTTAAGTTTAGCATTGAAAATTAACCTAATATTTCTGATTTATATAATGTATTATAGCAAAGTTTAACAATACTCTAATAACAGTTTGTATACAATAAGAAAATTTTATTAAGGAATAGTATGCTTTCTCGTATTTTATTGTTATTTACTCTTAGTGTTGGTGTCGCATTTGCAGAGCCTTCACTGGCTCAAGTGCAACAAGCCGTTTCTCAAAACCCAGGACTTTTAAACACACCTCAGGCAAAGGCTATGATGGCTGAACATGGGGTGACTGCAACTGAGGTTACTCAAAAACTAGCAGAGGGGAGCTCCTCTACCTCTGATACTTCAGTGAGTGAAACAGCTGTTGAAAATGATATTGACACTACAGTTGAAGAGGCGGATACAGATAGCCAAGAGGCTGATAATAAGCTTAGTCAAAAGAGTAATATCTTAGTAAAGAGAGTAAACCCTTTTGCTTATAGATCAAACAGAGAAGTTAGAAAAGAGCTAAATGCAAAACAGCAGGCTGTTAAATTTAGTAAACTCAGTAGATACTCGATGTCTTTTTATGCAAATAAAAATAAACTCGACTCCTCTTCTCTCCCAACTCCAAACAACTACATAATGTCAGTAGGTGATAGAGTTAGTATCCATGTATATGGAGATAGAGATAAAAAGTATTCTATACAAATTAAGAATGATGGCACAATAGATTTAGCATTTATTGGCCCTCTTAAAATTGGTGGAATGAAATATATTGACGCAAAGAAATTTTTAACTCGTCAGCTAAAAAGTCACTATAAAATGAGTGAATTTACTATTAGCATTGATAAATATAGCACAATTCAAGCGACACTTATAGGGGATGTTAAATTTCCGGGACTTTATAATCTCTCCTCTTTTTCTACTGTAAAAGATCTATTGATAGTAGCAAAAGGTGTCAGAAAAAGTGCTTCTGTTCGTAAGATAGTTGTTAAGCGTAACTCTAAAGTTATAGCAACATTAGACTTTTATGATCTACTTTTTAAGGGGAACTCTTTTGGAACACTTCTTTTAAAGCATGGTGATATTGTTATTATTAAAAAAGCGGATAAACTAGTAAGTATAGATGGCTATGTAAATAATGCTGCACTCTTTGAGTTAAAAAGGAATGAAACACTTCGTACTCTTATAGAGTATGCTGGTGGGATGAAACCAGATGCTTCAAAAGCAGAGATAAAAATTAGTAGATTTGATAACAATGCAAAACTGGTAACATATAAAATCGCCTATAAAAATAGTAAAAACTTTAAGATGAAAGATGGAGATAAAGTCTATATCTATCCTCTTGATTTTAGTGCAAAAAATAGTATAAATGTCTATGGAAATATAATAAGACCAGGAACATATAATCTAAACAGCAAAAAAAGCCTCAATGAATTTTTTAAGCAAGCTTTAAAAAACGGAATGAAGAAGTTTTTCCTACCTAATACCTGTTTTGAGTATGGTGTTATAAAACACTATAATAGTGATCTCCGTTATGAGACTAAATCCTTTAATTTAACAGATATTATAAGTGGTAAAGAGAGAGTATCGTTAGCTCCAGGAGATCAGTTATATATCTTTAGTAGAAATGATATCTACTCAAATGCTTATGTGACTGCAAAAGGTTCTACCCTTATAAGAGCAGGAAAACTTCAATTTATCCCAGGGATGACTATAGAGGATGCTGTAAATGCATCAGGAATAGATGGAGTTTTAGATGATAAAATCCGTTTAACGACATATATGACAGAAGACTTTATGCCAAAAACAACTTTTTACTCACTTAAAAAAGAGGGTGATACAGTTTTAAATGCTTATGATGAGATCGAGGTTTATGACTACTACTCGACACATATTTTAGAACCAGTAACAATTAAAGGTGAAGTTGTAAAGCCTACAAGTGTATACTATGAAAAGGGTATGAGTGTTTCAGACTTACTAGATATTGCCGGTGGTTTTAATAAAACAGCATATACGAGATCACTTAGTATTTTACGTTACTATGTAGATAAAGAGCAGGTAAGACAGCAGAAAGTACTCAGTTATGATCTTACTCAAACATCGTTAGATACTATAAAACTTGAACCATATGATGAAGTGAAGATCTCAAAAATTTTAGGATGGGGCACACAAGATTATGAGACTGTAAGTATCGCAGGTGAAGTTCATAATCCTCTCACTGTAAAATATGGTGCTGGTATAACCGTTGAAGATCTTATCATTGTTGCGGGTGGACTTACTAAACGAGCTTACAACCGTAACATTGAGATTGTAAGATACTCGATTGATGAGAATCAAACAAGAAAAAGAAATATCATAAAGATAGATACAGAGCATAAAGATTTAAGTGATATAACACTAGAAGCTTACGATGAAGTGAGAATATTTAAGATTCCTAAATGGGGTGAGAAGAAAGTTGTAGAGATTCGTGGTCAAGTGAAATTTCCTGGAAAATATACAGTTGAGACTGGGGAAAGACTTGATAGTGTTATTAAGCGTGCCGGTGGATTTACTGATGAAGCATTTATTGAGGGGAGTGTCTTTACTCGAGAGAGTGTAAGAAAAAACCAGATAAGTCAGTACAATAAAACATTAGCAAGACTTAAACGCCAACTTGCACTCTTTAATGCAATGCCAGCAAATGCTAAAGCTGCATCTACAGGAAGCCCTACCGATACACTAAATGAAGTTATAAATGAGTCTCAGAAGTATCAACCTGTAGGAAGAATCAGTATTAGATTAACAAGAGACTTAGATACATTAGCAAAAAGTCAGTACAACCTAACACTTAAAGATAAGGATATGATAGTTATACCATCTCAGATTGATACTGTTACTGTATTTGGTGAAGTTTTTAACCCTACATCTTTTGTGTATGATGAGAATTTAGACGCTGAGGATTATATTAGTTTTGCGAGTGGTTTCTCTAAGGGTGCAGATGAAGATAGAGTTTATGTGATTCATGCAGATGGAACAAGTGAACCAATAAGTAGTGGCTGGTGGATTTTTAGAAGTTATGCTGATGTCGAAAAAGGGGATACAGTTGTTGTTCCTCTTTACATTCAAGAGTATAACCAGTTAGAACTCTGGGAAAGTATCTCTAAAATCGTCTCAAGTTTTGCTATAACAGCAGCAACATTACAAACATTAGGAATTATTTAATGAGCAATAGTATACAAGATAATAATTACATAGAAGAGGATGAGATAGATTTACGAGAGCTTTGGCAGACTATCTTAAAGGGTAAAAAAATTATAGCTATAGTAACCACTATTATTGTCACTATAACTTTTTTTTATGTTCTTAAAATGCCAAACTCTTATAAGTCAGAAACTATACTTATTCCTGTGGCAGAAGCTTCAGGAAACTCACTTGGTGGGCTTGGTGGTCTGGCTGCAATGGCTGGAGTAAGTATAGGTGGGGGTGGTTCAATGACTCCTGATGTAGCATTCACTACTCTTTTAAATGATTATGACTTTATGAAAAAGTTTGTTATAGCAAACAAAATAGTAGAGCATTATGATAGTCCAACAGTTGATGAGAACTATGTATTTGCTTTAGGTTTTAGAGGAATCTATGATCTTTTTCACTCTCCAGTAGAGATAGATGAGGATTATGATTTTGATAAAAGAGTTTTTGATGTTATTAAAAGTCTAAAGAAGAAGCTATCTATTAGCAGTGATAAAAAAACAGCTTTAATAAATGTCTCTTTTACTGATGAAGATAGAGAATTTGCACCAAAAATGATTAATATGTTCTTAAAAGATGCCAGTAAATACTTAGTCTCTAATAACTTACGAATTATAGATAATAAACTTAACTACTTTAGTAGAGAGATGCAAAGAGCAGATGGTTTTGAGCTACGTCAAAGTCTCTCCGCAATGATTTCTCAAATAGTTCAAGAGAAAGTTATGATGAAATCAAAAGTATATTATCAGTGTGATGTTTTAACTAAACCTGCTGTGGCATACATTAAAGATAAAGCAAAACCTAAACGTGGTCTTATTTTAGTGGTTGCATTTATTACAAGTATAATATTGGGAATTTTCTTAGTATTCTTTTTGGAGTTTATAAAAAAAGAGGAAGAGGAAGTTACTACTTAATAACACCACTTCCCTTATAGTTCGCCGCATGGTAAATTGTAACACCATTTTTACGAGCATAGTACTTTAAAAGTAAGTTTTGAAGTGTTGGTTCTATAGATGGTGCGAACCATGCATTATTGCTTATTGCAAGTATAAATGCTACATCCCCTTCATAAATTTCACTACAAGTAGCTTCATAACAGATAGCATTTCTAAATTTTAGACCTTTTATCATAAAGTCAGTGGGTCTCTCAGCTGTAACAAAATCACTTGCACCTTTAAAGAAAGTGTCGTTAATGAATTTTTGAGCAAACTTTGGAAGTGGGATATACTCTCCAAAAGGAACTAGAACAAGTTTTTTTGCAATTTTGAAATCACCATCTTGGAAAAGGTAGCTTACATTGTAACTATGATTATCCTCTCTTAAAAGAGCACCGACTAAAATAGCGATATTTTGAGACTCTCTTTTGAGTGCAGTGATGACCTCTGGATGATAGTTCATATAGAGAGGAAATACAGATTCGGGTAGGACTACTAAGTCATAGCCTTTTTGCTCTGCTATCTTTATCTCTTTAAAAATCATCTTCACTGTAGGGGGGAGAGCTTCTCTGCTCCATTTATTTCCCTGTTGTATATCTGTTTGGACTAGTTTTATCTTTAAGGGAGCACTCTTTTGCTCTGGGTATCCATAGTTGATAGAGAAAAGAAGTAGTGTAAGTGGAAGATATTTATAATGCTTGTTTTTAATAAGTGAAGGGAGAGAGAGTGCTAAAAGTGTTGTGATAAGTTGATACTTGTAAACACCGATGTAACTCTCTATAAAAATGAGTTCTATCTGTAACCAGTTCCAGTTAAAGGGTGCAAAAAAACTAAGACCAAAAAGAAGAAGGGCTCGGATATATGCTTTGTCTGTAAAATAGAGAGGAAGAAAAAAGAGTAGATAAATAAAGCCAAATCCGATAGTCACAACAGGTGTCATATAGCCAACATCTTGATACTCAAAACTATAGCCAATCCAATAAAACCAGAGTAAACCTATAGTGAAACCTGCAACTAAAATAGAGTGTTTGGGAATATAGAGCAGAAGAGCAAGGGCTGATAAGCCAAAGAGTGTATTAACAAACTTAGATGTTAGACCAAAAGCTTCAAAATAGATAAAAGCAGAAAAGAGTATAGCGCTGAGAAGTCCGAGTAGTAAAGTCTTTAAAATATTATTCATAATGAAATTGTACTCAATTTAGAAGACTATTAGTATAAATTTTGTATAATCGCAGCAATTTTATTTAAACAAAGGAAGTTAAGATATGGAAATTATCTCTCAACTGTTACCATTTATATTTTTAATCGCGATTATGTATTTTGTGATTATTCGTCCACAACAAAAGGAAGCTCAGGCTAAAAAAGAGATGCTAGAGGCTCTTAAAAAAGGTGACAAAGTTGTTACTACAGGTGGATTTATCGTAGTGATTCATAAGGTTGAAGAGGAGTTTTTAAGTGTGAAAATGAACGATGATACTATCACTAAAATAACTAAAGATGCTATTGCGAAGAAGTTTGAGAGTGAAGCTTAATTATCGCATAGTTATCTTCGCACTTGCGATTATCTTTGGTGTAGCTTTTTCTATGCCCTCTCTGCTTCAGACTGAGGGCGGTAAAAAGGTTACTTTAGGTCTAGACCTTCAAGGTGGTCTTCATATGCTTCTTGGTGTAAAAACTGAAGAGGCTACGAAGTCTCGTATTAAATCCATTGCTGCGAGTATAAAGCATTTTGCAGAACGAAATGATATTTTAATTGATGGACTCTCATTTGATGAAACAGGTGTGAAGTTTGAAGTATTAGATAGCGATGAGTTGAGTAAGTTTGATGAGTACCTCAAAGAAGTTGAGGGAAGTGTTATATCTAAAGTTGGTACGATTATCTCTCTTACTTTAACTGAAAAAGAGATTGTTAAAACAAAAAAAGAGGCAATTTCTCAGGCTATAGAGACGATTCGTAATCGTTTAGATCAGTTTGGTCTTTCTGAACCTGTTGTTGCTAAGCAGGGTGAAGAGAAGATTCTTGTACAACTCGCTGGGATTAAAACACAAGAGGAAGAGCAGCGTGCCCGTGAGCTGATAAGTCGTGCGGCAAAGCTTGAGCTTATGGCTGTTGATGAAGATAGAAATGCTCGTGTTTATAATATGAGTGATGCAGATGCTGCTGCTTATGGGGATATAATCTTAAATGATGTTAAAAATCCTTCCATAAAGTATCTTGTTCGTGAGATTCCTATTTTAGATGGCGGGATGCTTACAGATGCAAGTATGGGTTTTGATCAAAATAATCGTCCGCTTATTAACTTTAAGTTAAATGCGGAGGGTGCTGAGATTTTTGGTGACTTTACTGGTCGTAGTGTTGGAAAACGCTTAGCTGTCGTTTTAGATGGAAAAGTTTACTCTGCTCCAAATATTAACGAGCGCATCGGTGGTGGTTCAGGCCAGATCTCTGGAAACTATACTGTTATGGAAGCAAAAGATTTAGCGATTGCTCTTCGTTCAGGTGCACTACTTGCTCCGATCTATCTTATGGAGAAACGTTCAGTTGGACCTAGTTTAGGAGCAGATAGTATTAAAGCTTCATTAGTTGCTTTAATTGGTGGTTTTGTTTTAGTTATTATCTTTATGCTTGTTTACTATCGTTTAGCAGGTGTTATAGCAAATATTGCACTTATAGCAAATCTTTTTATTCTTTTAGCAGTTATGTCTCTTTTTGGAGCGACCTTGACACTTCCAGGTATGGCAGGAATTGTTTTGACTGTTGGTATGGCGGTTGATGCAAATGTTATTATTAGTGAGCGTATTCGTGAACTCATCTACGAAGGTAAAAGTATGCATAAAGCTATAGAAGAGGGTTACTCAAACGCTATGCGAGCGATACTTGATGCAAACATCACAACACTTATCGCTTCTGTTGTTCTCTATGCTTATGGAACAGGGGCTATTAAAGGTTTTGCTATTACTATGAGTATCGGTATCTTAGCTTCTATGCTTACGGCAATTCTTGGAACACATGGTATCTACCAGATGCTAGAGACGCGTATTACTAAAAGTAAAAACAACAAACTTTGGTTTGGGATTAAGGGGTAAGTAGATGGAATTTTTTAGATATACAAGAACCTTTAATTTTATGGGTAAGTCGAGAGTTGCTATGATTATGTCTATAGTATTAGTTTTAGCCTCTTATGCACTCCTTGCAACAAAAGGTCTGAACTACGGTGTAGATTTTGCAGGGGGAACAGTTGTTCAGGTTAAGTATGACACAGCAGCCCCTATAGATAAGATGCGTGATGCACTTAAAGGGAATTCTCTCTTCTCTGGAGCAACAATTAGTGAGTTTGGAACTCCTGATGAAGTTGTAATTCGTATGAAGACAACAACAGGAAATGTAACAACTGACATCGGTGATGAGACAAGAGTAGCACTCAAAGGGAGTGGAAATTTTGAGATTCGTCGTGTAGATATAGTTGGACCTACTGTTGGAGCAGAATTAAAAGAGAAAGGAGTTATGTCCCTTCTTTTAGCAGTTCTTGGAATTCTCGTATATGTAGCATTTCGTTTTGAATGGCGTTTTGCAGTAGCCTCTATTGTTGCACTAGTTCACGATATTAGTATCGCATTAGGGATGGTTGCACTTTTTCAGATAGATGTAAATCTTGATGTTTTAGCGGCACTTTTAACTATCCTCGGATACTCTTTAAATGATACAATTATTGTTTTTGATAGAATCCGTGAGGGTGTGACTGGAAATCGTATGCAGGATTTAGAGTCTACTATTAATGAGTCAGTCACAAGAACATTAGCTCGTACGACACTTACATCTTTAACTACATTTTTTGTTGTATTTACACTTTTTATGTTTGGTGGTGAGATTATTCATGCTTTTGCATTTACACTTCTTGTGGGTGTTGTTGTTGGGACATACTCTTCAGTGTTTGTTGCAAGTCCGATTTTACTCTGGTTTGGATTTGATGTAAAAAATTATCATAATAAACTTGCTGAAAAAGCAAAGCGTGCAGCTGAAAAGCAAAAAATGCGTGATCAGTTTGATCAGGGTGTTGTTTAACTAATAAAAAGGATATAGAATGGATTGGGGTAAAGTAATATATGTGTTTTTCTCTTTAATGAGTTTAACATCGATAGCAGGTTTTTTATATGAAAATACAGCAATTTCTCTTTTTATTGCGGCGAGTGTAAACTTAATAAGTACGATTTTAAAGATAGGTGTAAGAAACTTACTCTCTGCTGAGCTGCTTGCATCATCTTTAGTCGCTGATCTACATCTTATCCCTGCCTTTATCTTTTTGGTAATAATAGGTGATGATACTTGGGCTATAGCTCTGTCTATCGGTGCCTTAATTGCGAATGTTTTTTCTATGGGACTTGTTTACATAGAGAGTTCAAAACAGAAAGAAGAGTATTAGAATACTATTAGTCCGTAAAAGGAATACATCCCTTTTACTTCGCTTGTGCCGCTGAGACGACTAAAGCTTGACACCTTAAAAGGTGTCAGAATTTTACTGTGAAAGATTGATAGAAGTTCGCTTCTATGACTCTTTTATATAAAAATATTTATCAGGATAGTTACATTGGAATACATTTCATCAGATATTGAGAAAAAATGGCAAGAGTATTGGAAAGAAAATGAGAGTTTTGAACCAAGTGAAGATTTTACATTAGATAAAAAATACATCTTAAGTATGTTCCCATTCCCTAGTGGACGTTTACATATGGGTCATGTAAGAAATTACTCTATTTCAGATGCACTTGCTCGTTACCATAGACAACAGGGGAAGAATGTTCTACACCCTATCGGTTTTGACTCATTTGGTATGCCTGCAGAGAATGCAGCTATTAAAAATGGAAGTCATCCTAAGGGCTGGACTTACGATAACATCGACTATATGAAAAATGAGTTCTACTCTTTAGGTTTCTCTTTTAGCCGTAAACGTGAGATGGCTACATCGGATGAGCTTTATACTAAGTTTGAACAAGCTTTTATGATAGACATGTATAATAAGGGTCTCCTTTACCGTGAGAAAGGAATGCTTAACTGGTGTCCACATGATCAAACTGTACTTGCAAACGAACAAGTAGTAGACGGCTGTTGTTGGAGATGTGATACTCCTATAGTTAAAAAAGATATGAATCAGTACTATTTTAAGATTACAGATTACTCAGATGAGCTTTTAGCAGATCTCTCTAAAATAGAAGATGGTTGGCCAAAACAAGTTCTTACTATGCAAGAGAACTGGATAGGAAAATCAAATGGTTTAGCATTTGATCTTCTTTTTGATGATGACTCAAAATCTAAATTAAACGCAGAGTTTGAAAGTTTTGATGTCTTTACAACTCGTCCAGATACTATTTATGGTGTAAGCTATACAGCTCTTGCTCCTGAACATGCAATTGTTACATATATGATTGATAATAAACTTTTAGATGAAGATACAATCGCTAAAATCACTAAGATGAAAAACACTTCTTCTATCGATAGACAAAAAGTAAAAGAGGGTCTTGCTCTTGGTCTGAATGTTATCCACCCATTAACAGGAAAAACTGTTCCTGTATGGATAGCCAACTTCGTACTTATGGACTACGGTTCTGGTGCAGTTATGGCTGTACCTGCTCATGATGATAGAGATTATGACTTTGCTAAAAAGTATGATCTCCCTATAAACGCTGTTATAAAACCAAAAGATACTGATGTAGATGTAAGTGAGAAAGCATTTACAGATGCTGGTGTACTTTTTAACTCAGGCGAGTTTGATGGTCTTAACTCTAAAAAGTCTCAATACAACATTATTAAAATGTTTGAAGAGAAAAAGATTGGTGCTAAAACAACTAACTACAAACTTAAAGACTGGGGTGTATCGCGTCAGCGTTATTGGGGTGCTCCTATCCCTTTTATTCACTGTAAAGATTGTGGTTTAGTTATGGAGAAGAAAGAGAATCTCCCTATCGCTCTTCCTGATGATGTAGAGATAAACGGAGAGGGAAGTCCACTAGAAAACCATCCAACTTGGAAAAACTGTAAATGTCCAGAGTGTGGAAAAGATGCTGTTAGAGAAACTGACACTATGGATACTTTTGTTCAGTCCTCATGGTACTTCCTACGCTTTTGTGCCTCTCCTGAGACTTTAGAAAAAGCCGCTTTTACACCTGAAGAGATTAAGTACTGGATGGGTGTTGATCACTATGTTGGTGGGATTGAGCATGCAATTCTTCACCTTCTTTATGCAAGATTTTTTACAAAAGTATTTCGTGATTTAGGGTATCTAGATTTTGATGAGCCTTTTGATAAACTTCTGACTCAAGGTATGGTTCTTAAAGATGGAGCAAAAATGTCTAAGTCTAAAGGGAATACTGTAGATCCTGATGCCATAATCGCTAAATATGGTGCAGATACAGCAAGACTTTTTATCCTCTTTGCTGCTCCTCCAACACAAGAGTTAGAGTGGAATGATAGTGCAGTTGAAGGTGCATATAAGTTTATAAAACGTTTCTTTGATCGTTCTTCAAATGTAGTTGCAACAGAGAGTAAACCAGTCATTGAGCATTCTACTCTTTCTAAAGAAGAGAAACTTGCTCGCAAAAAAGTCTATGAAGCACTTGAGCGGGCTAATGATGTATTCGCTGAGCGTTATACATTTAACACAATGATTGCAGGGGTTATGGAGGCTATGAATGCACTAAATTCTCAGTCAAATACAGATGTATGGAGTGAGGGGTATTGGATACTCGCTTCTATAATGGAGCCTGTTATCCCACATACTGCTTGGGAGATTTCTGATAAGTACTTTAATCTTAAGAACTTAAGTCCACAAACTACAGTGAGTGAAGTTTTTGTAGAAGATAGCATTACTCTTGGTGTTTCGGTAAATGGTAAACGCCGTGGTGAAGTTGAAGTAGATGCAAATGCAAGTAAAGATGAAATTTTAGTAGCTGCAAAAGCAGAGGTAGCAAAGTGGTTAGAGGGGAAAGAACTTGTAAAAGAGATTGTAGTTCCTAAAAAGCTTGTTAACTTGGTTATAAAGGGTTAAAATGAGACTCTTTTCACAACTACTTTTAAGTTTAATACTCTCTATAATGGTTATAAACTTGAGTAGTTGTGGCTATAAGCCAAGCTCAAAGTACGCACGTGAAGTTTTAGGAAATAAACTAAGTACAAGTATTGTGATCTCTGCAACAGATCCTGAAAATAGTGTTCTTATAAAGGACTCAGTAGATGCTGCAATTATCTCTATATTTCATGCCTCTTTAGTTGATAAACGTTATGCTGACACTCATTTAAGCTTGAATGTTTCAGAACCTACCTATACAGCACTACAATATGATACAAATGGTTATATCGTAACCTATCGTGCTACAATAACTTTGAGTATTTTAAGAGAGTCAAAAAATCTAAAAAAAAGATATACTACAAGAGGAACTTATGATTTTTCTGTCACTCCAAATGCAGTTTTAACAGATCAAGAGCGTTTTGATGCCATTAAGTTTAGTGCACTAAAGGCTATTGCTGCATTTGTTGCAAGAGTTTCAGCAGAAGGTTCAAAAATCTAAAAAGGGTAAAAAATGACAATACAAGCGATAATAAATAGTTCTATAAAAAGATTGAAAAATGAGGGGAAACTTCTTACTCCAGATGCTTATGCTGAAGTCTTTTGCAAAGAGGTCAAACGAGCAAATATGAGTGTTGAAGATTGTACGCATGTTACAAAATTTACAAAAACACTTAATAAAGAGTTTCAAAAAGATCTTAAAAACTATCGTATTTCGAGTATGAATGAACTCACCCGTTTTTTAATTGCAAAACTTAATCGTACAAACTCTTCACAAGCAACAGATATCATAGACTCTCAAACACACTTAACAAAAAGAATACTTCAAGTGGTGATGGAACTTCATAATAAAGAGGCGAGTGAACTTGCCAAAAGTACCATCGAAATGCTTGAATATGGAGCTCGCCCAGAGCAGTTAGATGATTTTAGACAGCGTTGGGTGAATTTTTTAACACTTTATGATGATACTTTTTTAGAAAAATTAAAGGAGTTTGGACCTTTAGATAGGGGAAACTTAAAAAAGAGTATAGAAGCTTTAAATATTACAGAACCTGCACTCGTTACAAGTGAATCAGATCTGGAAAAAATTTCAAAGCTTTTAGTCTCATCATTTGTCCCCTCAATAGCTTCAAGTGTGAATGAAACAATCGCTGAACTGAGTGAGAAAATCCGTATAAACCCTCTACTTTTAGAGAGTGACTCTATTGAGAAAGAGATAAAACAAGCGATATCTTTGCGTATCTCCCTTGATAAAGAGAGTGTTCAAGAGATGATAGGTTCTATCGATGGTGTTTTAGATAAACTAAGTCTACGTCTTATTGATATGATAGAGAAGTCAGACTCCTCAAATGATGAGATTAAAAAAATTAAAAAAGAGTTAGAATCTTATACTGAAGAGTCTACAACAAACTTTAAAGTAGCACATAAAAAACTCTATACAATAGCTATAGCATTGGAAGAAAATACAGAGATTTTAAGTCAAGACCTACAAAACCATAGCACAGAAGTCTCTGTGCTCTCTAAAAAAATTCATATGTTAGAAAAAGAGTTAGATAGTGCTAAGCAGGAATCTAAAGAGGATTTTTTAACAAAACTCTATAACCGTCGTGCCTTAGACGATTTTTTAGCTATTAAAGATGCTGAATATGAAAGATATGGGCACAACTACTCTGTTGTAATGTTTGACTTAGATAAGTTTAAAAATGTAAATGACACTTATGGGCATACTGCAGGGGATGGAGTGCTCTCCTCTTTTGCAAAAATACTTAAAAAAGATTGCCGTAGTGTAGATGTTGTAGGGCGTTATGGTGGTGAAGAGTTTTTAGCAATTTTAAGTGAAACAGATAGTGAAGGTGGTGTCGTGTTTGCTGAAAAAGTCCGTAAGCATGTAAAAAAAGCACGTTTTATGTTTAAGGGTGAGAGAATTAATGTAACAGTGAGTTCTGGTGTAGCAGAGAGAAAAAAACATGTCTCGATGAGTAGTACAATAAGTGAAGCAGATGAACTCTTATATGTTGCTAAAACAAATGGTCGAGATAGAGTGGAGTCTAAAAAATAACAGTGTTAGAAGCTTTTTTAAATACTAAGCCACTCTATTATGATGTCATTGATTACACTCGTATGCCTAGGGTTTATGAGAGCATTAAAGCAAAACTAAAACTCCCTAAAATTATTCACCTCATTGGTACAAATGGAAAGGGTACTACAGGTAGATTTCTTGCATCTGCACTCTACTCTTTAGGTTATAAGACAGGACACTACACCTCTCCCCATATAAGAGAGTTTAACGAAAGGATCTGGCTCAATGGATCAAATATATCCTCTATAGATTTAAACAAAGCACATCTCAAACTTTTAACACTCCTCTCAAAAGAAGATAGTGATATGCTGAGTTATTTTGAGTATACAACACTTCTAGCAGTATTTGTTTATGAAGATATGGATTATGTTGTTCTTGAAGCAGGTCTTGGGGGAGAGTATGATGCAACAGCAGTTTTTCCAAATATCTTAACCCTTGTAACTCCTATAGATATTGACCATGAGGCTTTTTTAGGAAATAGTATAGAGAAGATTGCAAGAACAAAACTAAACGCTATAGTCTCTTACGGTATTTTAGCAAAACAGCCTCATAAAGAGAGCTTAGATGTAGCACAAGATATAGCAGTAGAAAAAAAAATAGAGATTACTACTTTGGACTCTTTTATTAGTGCAGTTGATAGTGAAAAAATTAAAAAAATAGCAAGATTTAATAATCTTCCCAAATATCTGGAAGATAATTTATCTTTAGCAATAGCTGCATTAAATTTTTTAGATATTCCTTACAGTAGTGAAAATTTTGATAGCAGTAGACTTTATGGTAGATTGAGTAAAATAAGTGATAATATTATTATAGATGTTGGGCATAATACACTTGCAGCAAAGTCGATTTACGAGAGTTTAAAGAATCAAAAATTTACACTTGTGTATAATAGCTACAAAGATAAAAACTACAGAGAAATTTTAACAATACTAAAACCAATAATTAAGGAAGTCCTTCTTATTGAAGTTAATGATACTCGAATAGAGTTAAGGGATACTATGCAAAAAACTTTAGATGAACTCTCTTTAAAACATGGGATATTTGAAGGGGTTTTAGCTTCACAAAATTATCTTGTATTTGGTTCATTTATCGTTGTAGAAGCATTTTTAAAGGGGTGGAATGAATAATCATTTTACAGTAACCATTCATGATGATAATGGAGTCAAACAGTTTAGTGTACACCGTTTAGTAAAGAAAGCTCTTTTTTATGCTCTTGGGTTTATTTTAACCCTAGTAGTAATTGCTGTTGGGACAATATACTATCTTCAAGAGAGTGTAGAGAAGGTTGAAGTAAAACGCCATGGTATTGAACTTGCCTATCAAGAGGTGGAACGTAAAAACTCAGATTTAAAAGAGAGTATGCAGTCTGTAAATGACTCCCTAGATCTGAAGAAAAAAGAGTTGGGTGAACTCTCAGATTCACTTGCAGAGATTGAAACGCTTATCGGTTTAAAACCTATGGCAGAGAGCTCAATCGCAGAGAGAGTTATCGCTACGAAGATAGGCTCACAACACCGTGCTGTTCTTATGCAGCTCATTCCAAATGGATCTCCTATAGAGTATCATGGAATTACGAGTAAATATGGTTATCGTATGCATCCAACACTCCATAAACGTGAATTTCATCGTGGTACAGATATGAGAGCAAAGATGAAAACACCAGTGTATGCTCCCGCAGATGGGATTGTTGAGTGGTCGGGTATGCATAAAAAAAGTGGTTATGGAAGGTTAGTCATTCTTGAACACTCCTATGGCTTTAAAACATACTACGGGCATTTAAAGAAAACTGTGGTAAAATCCGGTCAATTTGTAAAAAAAGGGCAACTCATAGCCTATACTGGAAACTCTGGTATGAGTAATGGGCCACATCTTCATTATGAGATTCGGTTTATTCATAGAAACTTAAATCCTTACTGGTTTATAAAGTGGACACAACAAAATTATGACGAGATATTTAAAAAGGAGAAAAAAGTACCATGGCAATCTTTAATAATGGCAACAGCACATCTGATGCTAGTAAAGCCAACTCAAACACAACAATCATTACCGCTGGCGCAAAAATCAAAGGTGAAATAGAGTTAAATTGTAATCTTTATATTGATGGTGAACTAGAGGGAACTATCAAATCTTCTAAGGAAGTAAATATCGGTAAAAATGGTCATGTAAAAGGGAAAGTAATTACTGAACGTTTAGTTGTACAAGGCTATATGGAAGGGAGCATCAATGCATCTCGTGTCGCCATAAAAGCTAAAGGTCGTGTGAATGGAGAGATTGCTTCTAACGAGTTAGTTATTGAAGCAAAAGGGATATTTGAAGGGAGTTCGGTTGTAAAAAATTCAGGACCTTCAACTACTACTAAAAAAGAAGAAAATGTCACAAACAGCACTCTATAATTATTTTAAAACTACACCAAAGGACTCTTTAGAACTTCTGATCTGTGAAGATTTAAAAGAGGCTGAGTCGTTAGATGCAGTATGTCAGTTTTTTAAACGTGATACTATCCTTTTCCCAGATTTTCGTGCTACTTTTGGAGATGATCTTCGTTCGTATAAGGAGGAGTTACATGAGCTCTTCTTCTCTCTACACACCTATCATAAGGCGAAGAAGAAACCACTTATAATCTCTCCCCTAAAAACACTACTTTTCCCTCTTCCCAAAGCAGAGCTATTAGACTCAAGAACCTTAGAGTTTGGTACAGAACTGAACTTAAAAGAGTTTAAAGAGCAGATGCTCTGTTGGGGGTACAGTTTTGTAGATATGGTTCAAGTTGAGGGAGAGATTAGTCATCGTGGAGATATTTTAGATATCTTTATTCCCGCTACAAAACACCCCTATAGAATCTCCTTTTTTGACACAGAAATAGAGCAGATTAAAGAGTTTGAACTTGAGTCGCAAAGAACTCTAGGCGAAGAGTTAGATGCTGTGATAATCAGAAGTGCTTTTTATGCGCTTGATGGAGAGGCATTTGACCTCCTAAATAAGAGAGTAGAAGAGAGTAGATTTGATGCTTTAGTAAAAGATGTCTCTTCTTTAGGATTTTGGCATCTTGAGGAGATGGCAGAGAACTTCTTAGTAGGAAAAAATGTACAACTCTCTCGAAATTTAGAGTCTATTTTGAAAGATGCTTACGGTATAAATAACCCGGTTCTCTCTCGTGATGCTTTTGAGTTAGAAATTCTTCCTCAAAATGATGAGGTTAAAGAGTTAGTTGTCGCAAATGCAGAGCACCTTTTAAATGTTCATCGAGATAAAAAGATAACTATTATTGCGGCAAATGCAGCTACTATTAAGCAAGCCGGTATCTATGATACAGCTAACATTACACATCTTACAGCAGGGTATATTTTAAATATTTTAACACCTGATGAGATGGTTATCAGTCTTAACAAGCCTGATAAAAAACGCCGTCGTAGAAAAAGTGCTATTCTCTTAGATGACCTTAAAAAAGGTGACTATGTTGTACATGAAGATTATGGTGTAGGAATCTTTGATGCTATACAGCAGACAGAAATACTCGGAGGTGTGAAAGATTTTATTGTTATTAAGTATGTGGGTGATGACAAAATTTTACTCCCTGTTGAGAACCTTGATTATATCGACCGATATATTGCAGGTGGAGGTTCTACCCCTGTTCTCGATAGACTCGGAAAAGGGAACTTTGGAAAACTAAAAGCAAAAGTTCGTAAACGTCTTTTAGAGATAGCAGGGCAGATTGTAAATACAGCCGCCGCTCGAGCACTTATAAAAGCACCTAAGATTAATTTAGCCAAACAGGATTTAAAAGAGTTTCAAGCACTGAGCGGTTTTGAGTATACAGATGACCAAACAAAGGCAGTCCAAGATATACTCAACCAGATGTCTACTGGAAATATTATGGATAGACTGCTGAGTGGGGATGTCGGTTTTGGTAAGACAGAGATCGCTTTAAATACAATTTTTGCTGCATTTAAGTCAGGTTATCAGTCAGCGTTTATTGTGCCAACCACACTACTCTCAGCACAGCACTGGCGCTCTTTAGATGAGCGTTTTAGTGAGCTTAAAGTTCGCTATGCTAAGCTTGATAGATTTGTAACTACTAAAGATAAAAACGCCATTATAAAAGGGCTTGCTAGTGGTGAGATAGATTGTGTTGTTGGGACACATGCACTGTTTGGTTTAGAGTTTAAAAAACTGGGTGTAGTTATTATTGATGAAGAGCATAAGTTTGGAGTAAAGCAGAAAGAGAAGATAAAAGAGTTATATCATAATGTACATCTTCTGAGTATGTCTGCAACACCAATTCCTCGCTCTTTAAATCAAGCACTCAGTTCCATAAAAACTATGAGTCAACTCTTAACACCTCCAAGTGAACGCCAAGGGGTAAGAACCTTTGTAAAAGAGTATGAAGAGAAACTGATAAAAGAGGTTATTCTTAGAGAACTCCGTCGTGGTGGGCAGGTCTTTTATGTACATAATAGTATTGACCATATGCCTATAAAACTCGGAGAGCTAAAAGCACTTCTACCTGAACTTCGAGTTGTTATGCTTCACTCTAAGATATCAGCGGTAGAGACTGAAAAAGAGCTCCTGAAGTTTGAGGCAGGTGAGTATGACTTAATGATAGCGACAAGTATTATTGAGTCGGGTATTCATATGCCTAAGGTAAATACTATTTTAATAGATGGTGCAGATAGATTTGGAATCGCCGATTTACATCAACTTCGAGGTCGTGTTGGCCGTGGAAGTGTTGAGGGCTTTGCCTATTTTATAGTAAAAAATAAAGAAGTGTTAACAGATGAAGCGAAAAAACGCTTGCTCGCTTTAGAATCAAACTCCTTTTTAGGGAGTGGTAGTGTTTTAGCCCATCATGATTTAGAGATTCGTGGTGGTGGTAATCTTATAGGTGATGCTCAGAGTGGGCATATTAAAAACATTGGGTACTCTCTCTATCTTAGAATGTTAGAGGATGCCATAAAAGAGTTAAGCAATACAAAAGAGAGTGAGCGAGCCAAAGTCGATATTAAACTAACTATCTCTGCCTATATTAGTGATGAAGTAGTCAAAGAGGATAGACTCCGTTTAGATATCTATCGTAGACTCTCCCAGTGTGAAGCGGCTGTAGAGATTTATGAGATAGAAGAAGAGATAATAGATCGTTTTGGAGAGTTAGATCTTGCAACAAAACAGTTTTTTGAGCTGATGGTTATTAAATTACTCTCACTAGAGAAGAGTATTAAAAGTATTAGTAACTATGGGCAAAGTATCACTATAACCTACTTTAATGAATCAAAAGAGACAATAAAATCTGCGAGTAGAGATGATGATGACATCATCAAAGCGACACTCTTTTATCTAAGAAATAACAAACCAAAAATTCTATAACTCTACTCACTACAACTGTAGCGGAAGCTATCATCTAGTTCAAGTGGCAAGAGAAGGGTTTGTAACTTTTCAATTCTGCTTGTTTGACAAAATGAGTCTCTATCTACTATATAGTTTTCACTATATTCTGCATTGAAAACTGCTCTGTTTGCTCTTGTAAATGTAGAGAGCATACTACACTCATTATATTTATGACACTGCTCATTAAGAGCAAAATCAAAGTATTTAATGAGATCATCTATCTGAAAGAGGTCATTTTTAAGTCCTATAGAAAGGCCTAAACTATGGGCCTCTTTTGCTAAAAATATATTGTACTGAAGCTGTTGTGCATAGGAGAGATTAAAGCCAGTATCGTTGGTGTAACCATCAACATTATCAGGCTCAACACCATCACACCCTTTCTCTTTTGCAAGAGCTATTCGTCGACTCATAATAGGTCGTAAATTCTCATTACTGATATCAAGCCATAACTCATCCCATCCATCCATCTTCTTGCCCTTGAGAGCTGCTGTAAAATCATCTGCATCCTCTCTCCATGCCTCATAACTACCTGCACTAAAGTAACAGATGACTTTTTTACCCCTCTCTTGAAGGGATTTTATTTGCTCTTTAGTTGTAGTGAAGAGATCTATATCATAAAGAGTTACATCATATGCAGTGTTAATCTCTCCACTAAGTTGCCACTGCCAAGAAGTTTTGTAGTTTGGTCTATACCAAGATAGGTCCATATTTGAGTCTGTGATAGTCTCTAACCATGGTCCATCGGGGACATCTACAAAGTCTACAAATTGCCAAGATGTCTTCTCTAAACCATTTAGTCCAAGATACTCATGCACAGCTGGCGAGACATCAAGAGCAGCATTCTCATTTATCTCATTAGCTGCTGTAGCCTTTCCAAAAACATACTCTTTATCATCCTCTATAAATGGGCCTACATCTTCCCACTGTGCATAAACTGTTTGAGAGCCTTTTGTTATCTTAATCCATCTATTTTTACAGATAGAGTTAGCATCTTTTAAGTCATGATATTTTGCCCAAGGAATGTACTCTTCAAGACTCTCTTTTCTACTGCCATTTGCATCAAAATCATTAAAAGGAAGAGCAAAGTAAAAGGGGTTCTCTTTCGGTCGAAAGGCTGTAGGTTTATAATCTACTCTATTACTAAGTGCATCAACTCCACCATAATGAGTAGTCCAGTTCTCATCCCAAGCACTAGCGAGATTTGAAATGTTTGCATTTGTACTGCTATTTGCCTCTTCTCCTATCCAAAAAAGAGTTGTTGTAACATCTCTATGTAATGGGTACTCCATAATAGCCTGCTCTGATGAGAGTTCATCTTCTGAGGTGCCATCAGAACAGTTACTCAATAGGAGTGTAATGCTAATGAGTAGAGCAGTATAGATATACATCTATTATCCTTTTTTAATTATTGGTCTTGATTATAGCATTAAAAAAAGTAATCTATTTTGAATAGTTTAGGAAAACGCTATAATCACACTAAAATTATTAGATAAGAAAATATATGAAAATAGCATTTATAGGCGACATAGTAGGACGACCAGGACGAGATATGTTACAAAAATATCTTCCAAAACTTCGTGAAGATGAGGGACTTGACTTTATAATCGTAAACTACGAGAATGCTTCTCACGGCTTTGGTTTGAGTATGAAGAACTGTAATGAACTCTTCTCGTATGGCATTGATGTGATGAGTGGTGGTAATCACTCATGGGATAAAAAAGATATTATTCCTCTTTTTGATACACATGAGATACTCCGTCCTCATAACTACCCCCAAGAGGTGAGTGGAACAGGATGTAAAACATATGAAGTAAATGGTGAAAAGATAGCTGTATTAAATCTGATGGGACACTACGGTATGCCCTATGCAGACAATGCTTTTCGTTGTGCACTTAAAGAGGTAGAGAGACTTGAGAGTGAGGGTGTGAAAAATATATTTATAGATTTTCATGCTGAGGCTACTAGTGAAAAGCGAGGTATGATGATGCTGCTTCAAGGCAGAGTGAGTGGTATTATAGGGACGCATACTCATGTAAGTACTGATGATTTTCAGATAGCAAAAGGGACAGCATACTTAACAGATATAGGCCTCACTGGATGTCGTGACAATGTTATAGGTATGGATGAAAAAGTACCGTTAAAAAACTTTTTAACGGGGATGAAAGGGCATTTTGATATTCCTAAAAAGTGTAAAAAAATTCTGCAAGTTGCTGTTATGAGACTCGATGATGGCGTTTGTAAGTCAGCATATAAGATAAAACAGTTTTGTGATGGACGAGTGATGAAAAGTGAGGCTTGGTTAGAGGACTAAGCGGCTGTTATCCTATAGTAGTTGTCATTTGCTGTATAGGTATTAACCATAGTTTCTCTTAAAAAAGACTCTTTTGATTTCATTAAGTCTGGGGTTTGAGAGAGGGTCTGTTTTGGTTTTATAAGAAAGGAGAACATTTTAGAGTTCTCTTCATAAGCAACTTTTGCATTTCCTTGTGCACTTACTTTTGTAAACTTCATTTTGTCACTATTTTGAGACTTCTCTTGCTCTTGAAGTAACTGCTGTTTGATGTTTAGAGACTTGTAGTTTGAGATATAGTTGACAGGAAGTTCACTCCCTGCTTGAAGAGTTTTTTGAGGTGTTACAAGTAGTTTGTTTTGGAAAGATTGGGAAGATTTTTTCTCACCCTGAACTCTTTCGTTTTGAACTCGTTTATTTGCAGTTGTATCGATATAAGTACTGTACGATGATACAAACATAACACACTCCTCTATCTATCTACTCTCATTATAAATCAGATATACTTTAAAATATGTTAAAATTTCTAAATTTAAAATAGGTAAAGAGTATGAAGAAGATTTATAGCGATATTTTACTGAGTGTAATGCTCTCTTTTAGTCTCTCATTTATACTGTTTATTGTCATTGC
Source organism: Sulfurimonas sp. (assembly GCA_027063505.1). Classification (GTDB taxonomy): domain Bacteria; phylum Campylobacterota; class Campylobacteria; order Campylobacterales; family Sulfurimonadaceae; genus Sulfurimonas. The sequence continues at coordinate 1,062 of JAMORO010000010.1, read as the reverse complement.
ATACTTTCGATTAGAGACACTTTTTTTACTATTATCAAATACTCAGACCTCTTCTCAAGCACTTCTCCTCGAAGCCTATAATGCTGTCTGGTTGGAGCTAGTGGCTCTTTTTCTTATGCTTTTTTTCATTGTCTTTTATGTTACTTCTCGCTTAAGTAAAAGGATTAGAGAGGAGATGGAGAATTTAAATGAGTATCTTCATCGCATCTCACAGAAAAAAGATTATGCAGCGCCTTTTCATGTAAAACATTATCTTGAATTTCTTACAATTTCGATTCATTTAAAAAATGTTATAAAGAGACTCTACAACAGAGAGAAAAAGAAAAAGTAGTAAAAGTTTTGCACCTTGTCATATTTTTACTGGTATAAAAATAAATCAGTTATATTTTCATACTAGGAGTTTGTATGAGAGATTTTAAAAAAATTATAATGGTCTTAAAGGATCATCTGGCGAGAGGAAAAGAGATAAAGATTTTAGATAAAGATGTAGCAGTTTTACTCGGTATGACACAAGCCCGATTTGCAACTATAAAAAAAAGAAATGTTATCCCTTTTGAAGATATTTTATTACTCTGTGAGAGAGAAGAGCTCTCTTGTAACAAGATATTTTTTGATTAGATTTTTGACTGAACAGTTACTTTTCTAGCTTCAAACATCTCTATCGCTTTTTGTACCATAGGCTCTTGTGTTATATCTGTTCCATTTGTTTGATCTAGTGGTGCAGGATCGGCACAGTTCGTAACACAACTAGTGTTTCCACCCATCTCAGCATCTTCTATCATAGAGGTACTTTGAGTCGCTTCATTCATTGTGGGCTGTGTCATATGAGGTTCTGTTATTTGAGCTTGGGGTGTGGGCTCTTTTGTACAGGGGACACCTTTTATCTTCGTTTGAAAGCCAAATATCTCACGAACAAGCTGCTTAATAACAGCATAACCATGCTTGAGTGCTTTCTTACAGCTCTCATCCGCACAACTCTCCCATGTTAAAACGCTATCTTCAAAAGATATGTATGTGATGTTGTTTGTAAAACACTTACCGAGTTCATAGTTTCTATCTTTG
>JAMORO010000009.1 GCA_027063505.1 Sulfurimonas sp. | reverse complement strand
TTTAGAGTTAGAAAATAGAGAAGAGTCATACTCTTTTGGAGATGTTGCAAAACAAGCAAATGGTGCATGTTGGATTAAGTCAGGAAAGACAGTTATACTTGCAACAGTAGTAATCGATGAAACAGAAATAGTAAAAGATAACTTTTTACCTTTAACTGTTCAGTACATAGAAAAAACATATGCAGCAGGTAAAATTCCTGGTGGTTTTTTTAAACGCGAAACTAAGCCTAGTGATTTTGAAACACTTACTTCTCGTATAGTAGATCGTTCACTCCGTCCACTTTTTCCAGAGGGTTTTGGACATCCAACTCAGGTAACTATTATGGTTTTCTCTGCAGATGCGGAGTCTGATCTTCAAGTTCTTGCATTAAATGCAGCTTCAGCTGCACTTTTTACTTCAGACATAGATATAAATGTTTCTGTATCAGCTGTACGTGCTGCAAAAGTTGATGGTAAGTTAGTTCTTAACCCAACTCTTTCACAACTGAATAGTTCTACACTAGACCTTTATCTCTCAGGAACAAAAGATGACCTTCTTATGATTGAGATGCGTGCTTTTGGTGGGGAAAATATAGAGGTGACAGATATGCCAGTAGATCCTATGCTTGATCCTACAATGTTAGGTTCAGTTATAGCTACACATGTTTCAAATGCAATGAGTGAAGATGAACTTATATCTGTATTTGAGCAAACACAAAAAGAACTTTTTTCAGCAAATGCAAAATATGAAGCTGCATTTACTCCACTTCGTAAAGAACAAGTATCACTTGACTTAAAAGCACATGAAGTAAATGAAGAGATGATGACTTATGTTAGAGATACACATATGTCAGATATCGCAGATGCAATGAACCAGATGGCTAAGTCTGAACGTTCAACTGCTTTACGACAACTTCGTAAAAAAATTCTTAATACAAAAGTAGAATGGGCTGAAGTAGAAGCAGAGCTACAACTTAAAGATGCAATAGATAGAGTGAAAAAAGAGCAAGTTCGTTCTCAAATTTTAAATGATAAAGTTCGTGCTGATGGCCGTAGCTTAACGGAAGTCCGTCCTATTACTATAGATACAAATGTACTTCCAAATGCACACTCATCATGTCTCTTTACTCGTGGTCAAACACAAGCTCTTGTAGTTCTTACAATGGGTGGGCCAAAAGATGCACAGATGTTTGAGTCATTAACTCATACGGGTACTCAAAATGAAAACTTTATGGTTCATTACAACTTCCCAGGTTTTTCGGTAGGTGAAGCATCACCAGTTATGGGAACAAAGCGTCGTGAACTAGGTCACGGTAACTTAGCAAAACGTGCTTTAGCTCCAGCTATTAATTTAGATGGTCAAACAGTTCGTTTAGTATCAGAGATTTTAGAATCAAATGGTTCTTCATCTATGGCTACTGTATGTGGTGGTTATATGGCTCTTCGTGCAGCGGACATAGATACGTCTGATACTATAGCTGGTATTGCTATGGGTATGGTAAGTGAAGGTAATAAGTATGCAATCCTTTCAGACATTATGGGTCTTGAAGATCATGATGGAGATATGGACTTTAAGGTGACTGGTTCTAAAAATGGTATCACTGCAATGCAGATGGATATCAAACTTGGTGGTGTCTCTTTAGAAATTTTAAAAGAAGCTCTCTATCAAGCTAAAGAAGGTCGTTCACATATTATTGATATTATGGAAGAAGCTGAAGCAAAAATAGAATTTAACGATGGTGTTTTACCTTCAGTAGATTTCTTTCACATTGATCCATCTTTTATAGGTGAGGTTATTGGTCAGGCTGGTAAAACTATTCGTGAGATGATTGAGAAGTTTGAAGTAGCTATAGATATCGATAAAAAAGATGGAAAAGTAAAAATCACTGGTAAAAATAAAACTGGTGTTGCAGGCGCTCGTGGACATATTGAAAATATAGTAAATACACCAAAACAAGCAAAAATCAAGTATGAAGTTGGTGATAAATATGAAGGTACTGTAAAACGCATAGTAGACTTCGGTGCTTTCGTTGAACTTCCAGATGGTACAGATGGACTTCTTCATATCTCTAAGATCTCTGATCAAAGAGTAGATAAAGTGAGTGATGTATTTAGTGAAGGCGATAAAGTTACTGTAGAAATTCTTGAATTTAAAGGGAATAAAATCTCTTTAGGCCGTGCATAGACCTTTTAATATGAGAGGATTTCTTCCTCTCATCCTCTTCCTCATAAAATATAACCCCAATTTAAAGAACACTAAGATATAATTCGCCACTTTTTATACCTAAAATTAGAGGGAAATATATGTTTGATACATTAACAGATAGCTTTACAAACGCCATAAAAAAGATTCGTTTTCATGATGATGAAAAAGCACTTACAAAAGCACTGAATGAACTTAAGAAAAATCTTTTAAAGGCTGATGTAAATCATAAAGTTGTTAAAACATTACTTGCACGGGTGGAACTTCTCACTAAAGAAAAAGGTATCGGTAAAGATCAGTTTCTTGAAGCCCTAAGAGTCGGGTTAAATGAACTATTAGAAATTGGTGGAAACAAAGGTTTTATCTTTGCTCCAAATCCTCCAACAACTATACTTATGACGGGACTACAAGGTTCAGGTAAGACTACAACTACTGGTAAACTTGCTACATATTTAAAAAATAAACAGAAGAAAGTTCTTATAGTTGCGGCTGACTTACAGCGTTTAGCTGCTGTTGAACAGCTTCGCCAAATAACTACTCAGATAGAAGTAGAGTTGTATGAAGATGAAGCGACCAAAAACCCAGTAGAAGTTGTAAAATCAGCACTTGAGTATGCAAAAAGCAAAATTTTTGATGTTGTACTTATAGATACAGCAGGCCGTTTAGCAATAGATGATGAACTAATGGGAGAGCTTGCACAAGTAAAAGAAGTTGCAAATCCTGATGAGATCTTTTATGTTGCTGATTCATTAACTGGTCAAGATGCTATAAGAACAGCGACTACTTTTAAAGAAAAAATTGGTATTGATGGTGTTATTCTTTCAAAATATGATGGTGATTCTAAGGGTGGTGTAGCTCTTGGACTCTCAAGTCAAGTGCAAGTACCACTTCGTTTTATCGGTATGGGTGAGAAGATGGAAGATCTTGAAGTTTTTATTCCTGAACGTATTGTCAACCGTCTTATGGGCTTTGGTGATGTAGAAGGACTTGCTGAAAAAACTGCAAATATTATTGATGAGAAAGATGCAAAACGTCTAACAAAAAAGATTCAAAAAGGTAAGTTTAACTTCAATGACTTTTTAGAGCAGATGGAATCTATGAAAAAAATGGGTTCAATGAGCTCTATTATGGGAATGATTCCGGGTATGAGTGGTATGAGTAAAGCTATTAAAGACTTTGACTTCGAAAATTCTGGGGAACTTAAAAATATTAAGGCTATGGTTAGCTCTATGACAAAAAAAGAGCGTGAGAATCCAGATCTTATTAATAACTCAAGAAAAACAAGAATTGCTGCTGGTTGTGGATTGACTGTTGTTGAAATAAATCGTATGATTAAACAGTTTAAAAATGCTGGAAAGATGGCTAAAAAGTTTTCTGGGAAAAATGGTATGAAACAACTTCAGTCTATGATGGGTGGAGCAGGTGGTCCTGGCGGAATGGCAGGCCTTCCTAGATAAAGTATATTTACTTTTAAGAAAAACTTCGATATAATTCCACTATCGTAATAACTTCTGAAATAATCCCTCTGTGATTAGAAGGTATCTCTTTTGAGATATAAGACGCCAAATGGCGGTAAGAGGCACAATAAACTACTTGTATAACTACAAACATTTATTCTGCAAATACACCCCAAAAAATATTAAATTCTTAAGGAAATAACATGACAGTAATTAGACTTACTCGTATGGGAAGAAAAAAGAGACCATTTTATCGTTTAGCGGTAACTGATAGCCGTAAACGTAGAGATGGTGGTTGGATCGAACTTATCGGTCATTACAATCCAATGAATGAAGAAAAAACACTTGTTGTTGATAATGAAAGACTTGATTACTGGTTAAGCGTTGGTGCTAAAATGAGTGGTCGTGTTAAAAAGATTACTGGTCGTTAGTCATGATTGCTGATTTTGTCGCCGAGTTTGCAAAGCTTATAGCATCTCATCCAGAAGACGTTAAAGTTGAAGTTGAAGAAGGTGATGAAGTAACAGAAATCGTTCTCTATGCTAATCAAGCCGATATTGGCAAACTGATTGGAAAGAGTGGAAAGATGATTGGAGCTATAAAAACAGTTATTTCTGGTTGTAAAGCCAAAGATGGTGTAAGTTATAGAATTAATGTCGAAGCACTCTAGAGAACCTCTCCTTCACATTGCAACTATCGGCAAGACTGTCGGTATAAAAGGTGATATGAAGTTTCATGATAAGTCAGATTTTCCTGAACAGTTCAGAGTAGGAAGTTCTTTTTTAATAAATAAAAAAGATAGAATTACTTTAACTGATGTAAATGTAGAGCGTGGACTTGTTAAGATTAATAATCTTTCAAATCCTCAAGATTGTAAGAAATTTACAAATGCAAAACTCTATACAACTTATGAAGAGACAAGAGAAAACTGTCACCTTGAAGAGGGTGAGTACTTTTTCTTTGATTTAGAAGATTGTGAAGTTTACGAAGATGGAAAGCTTCTTGGCCATGTCAAAGAGATGGAGAGAATAAACGCAACGAACTATTTAATTATAGTTACAAATGAAAGTTTAGTTGAGAGTGGTTTGCCAAAGGGCTTTTTAGTCCCCTTTATAGAACCATTTAAAGTTAAGGTAGATATAAAAGCCAAAGAGATCACTTTAAGTGGTGCGATTGATATTTTAGAAGCATCTTAATGACTTATACTTTTGTTACACTTTTTTCAAACTTAGTAGAGGGTTACTTTAGTGACTCAATACTTCGTCGTGCTATTGATAAAGATCTTTTAGGCATTAAGTTCCTTAATCCAAGAGATTTTTCAAACAATAAGCACTCTAAAGTAGATGATACAGCTGTTGGTGGTGGAGCCGGTATGGTTATGAACTCACAACCTCTGTATGATGCATTGAAAAGTTTGAAAGAAGAGGATGAGAATGTCCATATAGTTTTTTTAACTCCAGTTGCAAAACCGTTTGTGCAAAATGATGCAAAACGATTAGCGACCAAGTCCCATATAGCTTTTGTGAGTGGAAGGTATGAGGGGATAGATGAGAGAGTTATTGAGACTTTTGCGGATGAAGTTTTTTCTATTGGAGATTACATATTAACGGGAGGCGAACTCGCTTCTTTAGTTATGTGTGATGCAATAAGTAGAAATATAGATGGTGTTCTTGGGAATAGTGATTCATTAACTGTTGAAAGTTTTGAAACATCACTTCTTGAAGCACCATCTTTCTCAAAACCAAAGCTCTATGAGGGTTTAAGTGTTCCATCAGAATACTTAAAGGGAAATCATAGTAAAATTCGCTCATTAAAACTAGCTATGTCTGAGTGTAAAACTAAGTTTTTTAGACCAGAGCAGCTAAAAAAACACTGTCAAGGTGTAAAATAAAGGAACTTTTTATGAGAAATAAATACATAGAAAACTTTGAAAACGCACAAATCGCTGAGAAAACTATTCCAGATTTTCGTGCTGGTGATACTGTACGTTTAGCAGTAACAATTAAAGAGGGTGATAAGTCACGTATTCAAGCATACGAAGGTGTATGTATTTCAAAACGTGGTCAAGGTACTGGTGCAACTATTACTGTACGTAAAATTGGTGCTAATGGTGTTGGGATTGAAAGAATATTTCCACTTTTTTCTGACTCAATTGAAGAGATTAAAGTTATTCGTCGCGGTCGTGTTCGTCGTGCAAAACTTTTCTATCTTCGTGAACTTGCAGGTAAAAAAGCTCGTATTAAAGAACTTAGAAGAAAATAATTCTTCTGGGCTCTTTGCCCTCAACTACCCATTTCTACAAAAAAAAACTAAAAAACAATAACTCCCTCATACTTTTAAACTCAATCGTTGTATAATTATAAGATTTTAATTTTATATATTCTGGACCTTCATGCAATATTTACAAGATTTACAACAAGTCATAGAGATAAATTCATATACTAAAAACCCTACAGGTGTAAATAGAGTAGGCGAAGTTTTTGATAAATGGTTTGAAGAGTTAGGGTTTCAAACAGAGCTTTTTAAGCGCGAAACTATTGGTCATCATCGTTTATATAAATCTTTACACATCTTAAATGAAAAAAAACTTTTACTGTTAGGTCATATAGATACTGTTTTTCCTCCTTTAAAGTTTGAGAAGTTTAGCGAAGATAGTAAATGGGTGTATGGCCCTGGTGTTTGTGATATGAAAGGTGGTAATATTGTTCTACTTGAAGCACTTCGTGAGTTACAAAAAGACAAAATAGCAATTAGAAACATTGATATTCTTTTTGTGAGTGATGAAGAGACTGGAAGCGATGATTCAAAAATTTTAACTGCTAAGTTAGCTAAGGAGTATGACTACTGCTTTGTTTATGAGGCGGCAGGAGAAAAACTAGAAGTGGTAACAGGGCGTAAAGGTGTTGGAACTTTTTTTATAGATGTAGTTGGAAAAGCTGCTCATGCTGGAAATAGTTATAGTGATGGATATGATGCTAATTTAGAAGCTTCGTATAAACTTCAAGAATTAGTCAAACTAACAGATTTAGAAAAAGGTACAACAGTCAATGTTGGAAAAATTGAGGGGGGAATAGGTGCAAATACTATCTCTCCTCATGCTCATTTAACATTTGAACTACGTTATAAAGCTTTAGATGAGAAAGAGAGAGTACTCTCTTTAATTAATACGATTGTTAAAAAATCATATGTAAAGGGAACTCTATCTACTTTGAGTGGTGGTATTCAGCGAGATGTTATGCAGACTTCAGAATCATCACTAAAGTTGATAGAAAGTATTCATAAAATAACAAAACAACAACTTACATATGAAGAGCGTGGTGGCGTAAGTGATGCTAATATTGTGAGTTCTGAGGGTGTTACAACATTGGATGGATTAGGTCCTTTTGGGGATGGAGATCATACCGTAAAAGAGAGAGCACTTAAGAGTAGTTTTGAGAGTAGAATAGAGTTGAGTAGAGTACTATTTCAACATTTTACACAACATTTTAAATTTTAAAGGGGATAGATATGTCAGATAGAAAGATAGGTATGTGGTTATATAATAACGGTGGTGGAGATAAAATAGGTAAAAAAATTATAAAAAAATTAAGAGAAAGAGATATTCAAACTCTTGATAACCTTAATTTAAGAAATGCAATTGCAAAAAATGGACATATACTTTACCACGGTGAACAGTACCATGGTGAAAAACTTGATAAATTAGATCTGTTTTTTTCATATAATGCAGGGGAACAAACACTGTATCAGATGTATCTCTATCAAGCACTTAATCGTGTTATACCGATGATAAATTCATATGATGCTTTCGCTTTAACTGAAGATAAGTTTCATACTTCTTTTGTTTTAAGAAATTCAGGAGTAAAAACTGCAGACTATAAGCTATGTCACCGTGATGATGGGCATGAGCTCAAAAAAATCATTAAAAAATGGGATAAAATGGTCTATAAGCCAACTGATGGTTGGGGTGGTGTTGGTCTTACAAAGATTGAAAATGAAGCAAACCTAGATATGTTGATGCCTTTTTTAAATCAGATGGATTTGCGTTATTTTTATGTAGAGAAGTTTATAGACTATGATAATACAGATTTCCGTGTAGATATTGTTGATGGTGAGTTCGTTTCTTGTTATGGTAGAAAAGCAAGTGGAACAGACTGGAGAACAAATGTTACAAGTGGCGGAAGTGTATTTATGAGAGAAGCTAATGATGAAATTATAAATGTAGCAAAAAAAGCTTGTAAGGCGACAGGTGTAGATATTGGTGGTGTGGATATTATTTATGATAGAGAGAAGGAGGAGTATATTGTTTTAGAAGTAAATGGTATACCAGCATTTGCCACTCCAGAACAAGAAAAAATGGGTCTTAATTTTAATGATAAAAAGATTGATTTGATAGTAGATTTAATTGACAGAAAAACAAAGTAAGAGTATTATTTCGAAAAATTATAAAATAGTAAGGTAAGACATTGAGACAACAGTATACATCATATGATGAGTGTGTAGATTTTTTTAGAGCTGCACAAAAAAGTAATCCCGATCTTTTTAAAGTTGAAGTAATTGGTAAAACATGGGAAGAGAGAGATATAATAGCTGTTACAGTTACAAAAGATGTAGAAAATGCAAAAAATAAACCGGCACTTTTTTATACAGGAACAATTCATGCACGAGAATGGATTGGTATTGAGCTGTCACTTGCATTTGCAAAGTATATATTGGAGCATGTTGAGTATGACCCTCGTCTGAAAAGAATTTTAAAATCAACTACACTCTATATGGTTCCATGTGCGAACCCTGATGGTTTTGAATACTCAAGAAATCATTTCTCTTTTTGGAGAAAAAACCGTAGGAATAATGGTGATGGCACATATGGAGTCGATCTAAATCGAAACTTCAGTATAGGATTTACTCCAAATAGAAATACCTCTTCAAATGTTTATTCAGGACCCTCTGCATTTAGTGAACCTGAGACTGCTGCTCTTCGTGATTTTACAGAGTCACATAAAAATATAACTATTGCACTTGATTATCATTCACAAGGAAATGTAATTTTTCCAGCACATAACTTTATACATGAAGATGCTGTGGATGCGATTGATCTGAATCTTTTAGCATGTAATATGGCAGAAGAGATAAGAAAAGAGAGTGGCCGTGAATATGGTGTCCATATGGGAAAACCTCCTGTGCATCTCATTTCTGGTAGTGGTCGAGAATTTTACTACTCAAAAGGGGCACTCTCTTTAGTTGTAGAAGTTGGAACCCGTAATATTAGTGATTATATTGAGCATATGAGTGAAAACATTGAAGAAAACATTCCTGCTTTATTAATGGCTTTAACAGAAGTTAGAAATTATAAAAAATCAAATACTCTTACACGAGTAGAAAATTTTCAAGCAATTTCTGTTGAAGCAAAAGAGATTGAACTAAGTTGGAACTATAATGATGATAAATATATATATTTTGAAATTTATAGATCATCAAAAAAGAAAGGTTTTGCACAAAATTCAAATAGAATAGGAATGACAAAGCTCAAAAGTTTTAAAGATAGTAACTTAAAACCTGCGAAAAACTACTACTATTATGTTCGTGCAGTCTGTAAAGAACAAAATGTAAAGTCAGCATTTGCACAGATGGTAGGAGTAAGAACTTCACCAGCAGAAAATATGTTTAGTAAAATACTCTATCCATTAGCAGATAAGACAGGTTATGTTGGAGAAAAAACAAAGAAAAATAAAGAACACTTTGGTAATAATTCTATGTTTGTTGGTATCTCAAATGCAAAAGGAGAGTGTTTTGGAGTAAGTGGTTTTTCTCTCTCTTCTGTTCCTGAAAATGCAAAAATCACCTCTGCAAAAATATCTTACTACCCTATGAACCGTGTTGCTGTTCAGGTTGAGAGTTATGGTGAGTGGAGAGTTGGACAGATGGATGAGCGAATTATCGATAGCATCTATAGTTTTGATGATATAAAAAATGCAAAAATGCTTAGTTATATTGGTGCACCTACAGAGTCCTATCAACTTACACAAGGTATATGGAGAACATATAAATTTTCAAATAATGAAATCGAGGTCTTACAAAAATCTCTTAAACGTCGTGAAGCATTTTTTAGGATGGAAGGTCCTGAATCATTACCTCTAGATCGCGCTTCACAAATGATGCAGTGGGATATAGGATATGGGCAGTTTAGTGGGGGTCTTACATATAGACCGAAATTGGACATATCGTATACTATAGACGATGCAAAACTTGACTTACAATCTTCTCATGAATATACAATAAATCAAGATGATGTAAAAGATACAACTTTAAACTCAGGATATGATAAAAATGGGCATAAACGCTATGGCTGTATTGAGTTTGATTTAACGAACCTTCCTGATATGGATAGTACAGTTATATCAAATGCATATATAGATATAGAAGCTTTTAAGATAAATTCTAAAAATACTCTTCGTTTTCACATAGAGATGATAGCTCCAATTGAGGGTGAATTAAACTATGAGAAAATTTTAAATAGAGAGATTATTGAAAGAATTGGATACGATGTGAGTATATCTGAATTAGAGGAGACATCTAAACAGCGTTTTGTATTTGACAAGTATGCAATAAAAGAGATGATAAATATCTCTAAAAATTCCAATAAAGTAAGATTTATCATTTCAGCATCATCACAAAATGAAAAAAGTAAAAGTGAAGGTGTTAACTGGTTAGATACAAAGAGAGTTAAAAGACCATCATTAACTCTTAGATATATTAAGAAAAGAAGAAATGCACCTTCTAAGGTGACAAACTTTCGTAGTAGTATAGAAGATGGAATTGTAAGACTTGATTGGGACACTCCACAAGATGATGGTTTTGCAGGGGTAATAGTTGTTAAGAATCCATTTAAGGTTCCTTGCTCTCCATATGATGGCCAAAAACTATATGGTGGTAATGACAAATATACTTACGATAACTTTGGAGATAGAGAAATACATAAGTATTATGCTGTATTCTCATATGATGATGTACCAAACTTTTCTGAGGCAGAATTTTTAGAAATAAATAAATAATTTAAACCTCTAAAAGTAGGGGTTTAAAAGAGATAGCGATAGACAGAGGAGAGAGAATATACAATTTTTTTGGAAGTTCTCCACCATTTAAGCAATTACTAAGCAATACAACCCTATAATTCC
>JAMORO010000008.1 GCA_027063505.1 Sulfurimonas sp. | reverse complement strand
AATATAGGTAGTATGGATGAATACCATTCATTAATGAAAAAAGCTACAGATGACTATGAAGGTTTTTGGGGCGATGCAGCAAAAGAAAAAATAGACTGGATTGAGCCATTTACAAATGTTTTAGATGAGTCTAAAGCTCCTTTTGTAAAATGGTTTGATGGTGGTAAACTCAATGTTGCACACCAGTGTATAGATCGTCATTTAGATACACGCAAAAATAAAGCGGCTATCATTTTTGAAGGTGATCGTGGTGATGTTCAGACTATCACATACTTAGATCTTTATAAAAATGTAAACCGTTTTGCTAACCTACTTAAAGAGGACTTCGGAGTTGTTAAGGGTGATAGAGTTGTTATCTATATGCCAATGATTCCTGAAGCAGCTTATGCGATGCTCGCTTGTGCACGTATTGGAGCTATTCACTCTATTGTATTTGGTGGATTCTCTTCTGAAGCACTTAAAGACCGTATCGAAGATGCTGAGGCTAAGGTAGTTATCACTGCTGATGGTGCTTACCGTAAGACTAAACCATATATGCTCAAACCTGTTGTTGATGCTGCTCTAGAGGGTGATACTCCAGTTGAAAAAGTTCTTGTAGTAGAGCGTAACAATGAAGATGTAACTTGGAAATCAGGTCGTGACTACTCTTATAATGAGTTAATCAAAGATAAGTCTTCAAAATGTGATGCAGAACCGATGGACTCGGAAGATCCTCTTTTCTTACTTTACACATCAGGTTCAACTGGTAAACCAAAAGGTGTACAGCATAACTCTGCTGGATATATTTTATGGGCACAGATGACTATGGAGTGGGTTTTTGACGTTAAAGAGAATGATACTTACTGGTGTACTGCTGATGTTGGTTGGATTACGGGGCATACTTATATAGTTTATGGACCACTTGCAATGGGTGCAACGACTGTAATGTTTGAGGGTGTTATTACACACCCTGATGCTGGTCGTCCTTGGGCGATGGTTGAAAACCATAGAATTAACCAGTTTTATACTGCTCCTACAGCTATCCGTGTTTTACACAAAATGGGTGAAGATGAGCCTAAGAAGTATGACCTTTCAAGCCTTAAAGTTCTTGGAACAGTTGGTGAGCCGATCGATCCACCTGCTTGGAAATGGTACTACGAAGAGGTTGGTAACTCTAAGTGTGCTATCGTAGATACTTATTGGCAGACTGAGACTGGTGGGCATATAGTTTCTCCACTTCCTGGGGCTACTCCTATTAAACCTGCTTGTGCAACACTTCCACTTCCAGGAATTATGGCTGAGATTTTAGACCCTGTTACTGGTGAGAAGATGGATGTTGGTGAGACTGGTTATATGTGTATCACTAAACCTTGGCCAGCACAGATTCGTGGCGTTTGGGGCGATGAAGAGCGTTATAAAAAATCATACTTCGGCGATGTAAAAAAAGATGGTAAAGCAGTTTACTTTACTGGTGATGGTGCACGTTACGATGAAGATGGATATATAACTATCACAGGTCGTACTGATGATGTTATCAATGTAAGTGGGCACCGTATGGGAACTGCTGAGGTTGAAGCGGCTATCAAAAAACACTCAAATGTAGCTGAGGTTGCAGTTGTTGGTAAACCACATGAGCTTAAAGGTGAGGGTATCTTTGCATACATTGTTTTAAAATCTGATGAGGGTGTGGCTGATGAGGTTGAAGAAGTGAAAACTATCAACGGTATCATCAAAAAAGAGATTGGTAACATTGCTCTATGTGATGATATGGTTTTTGCACCAGGCTTACCTAAAACTCGTTCTGGAAAAATCATGCGTCGTATCTTACGTACTATCGCTAAGGGTGAGAAAATCACTCAAGATATCTCAACACTAGAAGATCCTTCTATTGTTGCTACTTTAGAAAAAATGGTTAACGGATAATATCTACAAAAAGAATAAACGCTATAATTTCATAATTAACTTACAGAGAGAATATTATGGAATTATGTGTTGCACTTGACTTATCTACAAAAGAAGAAAATTTAGCTTTAATTGAAAAAATTAAAGCTCACGATGTCTGGCTTAAAGTTGGACTTCGTACTTACATTCGTGATGGCGAGGATTTCCTCAAAGCTATTAAAAAAATCAACCCTGACTTTAAGATATTTTTAGACTTAAAACTTTATGATATTCCCAATACTATGGCAGACTCAGCTGAGTCTATTATGGGGCTTGGTGTAGATATGTTTAATATTCATGCTAGTGCAGGAAAAAGAGCGATGAAGACAGTTATGCAGCGTCTAGCGAAGTATGACAATCGTCCTATTGTTTTAGCTGTGACAGCTCTTACATCCTTTAGTGAAGAGGAGTTCTCTGCTGTTTATGAGAAAGATATAGCAAGTAAAGCAGATCAGTTTGCAAAAGATGCGATGGATAGTGGACTTGATGGTGTTGTCTGTTCTGCTTTTGAATCTGCTTCTATAAAAAATATTACAAGTAAAAGTTTTATGACATTAACTCCTGGTATAAGACCTTTTGGGGAAGATGCTGGAGATCAAAAGAGAGTTGCTGATGTTGCATTTGCCAAAGAGGCAAAAGTTGACTTTATTGTTGTTGGTCGTCCAATTTATCAAGCAAAAGACCCTTCTGATGTAGTTTCTAGAATTTTAGCACAACTTTAAGCTAACTATTATGATACAGTAACTATAATTGCAGTCTTCAAACGGAGAATTGGGTGAGCGGCTGAAACCACATCCCTGCTAAGGATGCGTACGGGTAACTGTACCGAGAGTTCGAATCTCTCATTCTCCACCACTTGAAGACTTTTAAAAATAATCATAAAATTTTACTATTACAAACTAGAGATGATTTTTGGATATACTTCTGCCAATAATTAAGGATATCTATTAATGAATAAAATAATTGGACTCTCATTTATCGCTCTTGGAATTTTTTTAGAGGTTATGTGGCTTGGATTTGTATTTGGAAGTGTAGTGATTGGGATTTTACTTCTTATTTTTGCTCCTCGAATTCTTTTTTTCCCATTTACATTTTTTCTTCTTATCGGTGGAAAATTTCTTTATGCTGAAGCTTTTCGTGCATTTGAGCAGGCTCGAAAAAATGGTGGTTCGTATAGTTACACAAACTACTCTCATACAAGTTACTCAAACAGTAGTGGTGGGGCATTTAACCAAACGCCATCTGTAAATAAAATGGAAGCATATTATGCTGAGTTAGAGTGTAGTCCTAGTGATGACTTTAGTGTTGTGAAAAAGAACTATAGAAGACTTATGAAAGAGCATCATTATGACTCTTTAGTGAGTAAGGGCTTACCTAAAGATATGCTAGAATTTTCAGAAGAGAAAACAAAAAGACTTAATGAGGCCTATGCTGCGATTAAAGAGCTAAAAGGCTAAGGCAAATTCTGAAAATATGTTATAATCTTTATAATAAATTTTCAGTAAAAGTGACTCATGAAATCATCCGACGTAAGCAGCATCCTCAATAACAAAGAGAGACTTCTCACCCAAACCTATTTTGACCTACAAAGATATTTCGAAGAGAAATATGGAAAAGATACTGTTGTTTTTATGGAAATAGGTACTTTTTATGAGGTCTATGAAGTAAATAATGATGAAGAACAGGTTGGAAAAGCTAAAGAGATAGCCGAACTTCTAAACATACAGCTTACGAAAAAAAATAAAAATATTATTGAAAACTCAGATAGAAACCCACTTCTTGCTGGTGTTCCTGCTGTAAGTTTTGAACGCTACTTAAACCGTCTCATTCAAGAGCAAAAATATACAGTAATTGTTGTAAAACAGAAGGGAAACCCTCCAAAAATAAGCCGTTATATCTCTCAAATAGTCTCACCAGGGACAAACTTTGATCATATAGTAGATAATGATGACAACTACATAGTCTCTATCTTAGTTGACAAGTACAAAGATATCTACACTGTTGGCTACTCGGCTCTTGATGTAACAACGGGAAAAACTTGGCTCTATGAGACACACTCAACGAGTGAAGATCCCTCTTATGCTCTTGATGAAGTCTTTAACCTTCTAAATGTGTATAGAACTAGTGAGATTGTAGTAACATTTTTAGATGGCATAGATGACCAGCGTCATGTGATGCAGTACTTAGAGATACCAGAACACTACCACTACTCTGTAAATAACCAAAGACCTAAGATAGAGTTTCAAAATGAACTCTTTAAAGAGGTGTATCAGATACATTCTCTTCTCTCACCCATTGAGCATCTTGACCTAGAACGCTCTCCTATGATAACAGAGTCCTTAGCAATTTTAATTCACTTTGTTATAGAACATGACTATCATATAGTACAAAAAATGTCACTTCCTCGTTTAATAGATAACCGCCGTTTTATGTACCTTGGAAACAATGCACTTGAGCAGATGGGCATCATCTCTAAAGATAGAAGAGAGTTTACACTTCTTAAAATGATGGATAGAAGTGCAACGGCGATAGGACGTCGTCTACTTAAAGAGCGTCTGCTTAACCCTATAATGGAGCAGAGTGAGTTAGAACGCCGTTATAACCTCATAGAGCGAGTAAGTTCACATACTCGTCATCTTGATGAGACTATGCGCGGTGTTTATGACTTAGAGAGACTCTCTCGTAGACTTAACCTTGGAAGACTACATCCTTTTGAGATGAACCATGTGTATGACTCTATGCTCTGTGTGAAAGAGTTGATGTTGTATGTCAAAAAACATAAGATTCAAAAGACACCATTTCATGAGTCTGAAGTGGATGAGTTTCTTCGTGATATCTCAAAGAGCATAGACCTTGATGTCTCACGGCGTTTTACAAACAATACAGTAGATGAAAACTTTTTGATGAGTGGTGTTGATGAAGCGATAGATACACTTGTCAAAGAGAATGGTGTAATGCTTTTAGCATTTAGTGACATTATTAAAAAGATAGAGGCTATTTTACTGAGTGTGAATGCTGGAAGTTCAAGTCGCCTTGTAACATTAGGGCTTTTAGAGAAAGAGGGGTACTACATATCACTCTCTAAAAACCGCTACTCTTTGATGGAGAGTGAGTTTAAAAAAGATGAGTATTTTTGTGAGTTTAATGTTAAAAAGTTGACTAACTCTGTAAAAATCACTTCCGCATTTACAGATGATCTCTCTGATCGTATTATGAAAAATCGACGAAAAATCGTGACTCTTGTTAAAGATAGATATATTCAACTACAAGGTGTATATGAGCGAAGATACTCACTTCTTTTTGATCGTGTTATAGCTTATGTTTCAGACCTTGATGTTGGGGTGAGCTCTTCAAAAGTGGCACAGATGTACAAACACTCTCGCCCTATGATAGTAGAAGCTAAAAATGATGAAAACTTTATGCAGATAATGCAACTTCGCCATCCTCTCATAGAGATACAAGAGCGTGGTGGTCTCTATGTTCCAAATGACATAGTGATGGGAAACCGTGAGTATATGGATCTTCCCCATCCCGAGACTGTAATGTTAGAAGTGAGTGTGCATGATGGTCATCCGATTAATGGCGTTTTACTCTATGGAATCAACTCTAGCGGTAAATCTTCACTGATGAAGAGTATAGGTATAGCAACACTTATGGCACAGTCTGGATTTTTTGTGAGTGCTGCTGTGATGAAATTTAGTATCTTTGACTCACTTTTTACTCGCATAGTCTCTAAAGACAATCTTGCAAAAGGACTCTCAACCTTTGCAGTTGAGATGCTTGAACTTAAAAATATATTTAACCGTTCGACTGTTCGCTCTTTAGTTTTAGGAGATGAGATTAGTCATGGAACTGAGACACTCTCAGGTGTTGCTATAGTTGCAAGTGCCATCAAGAAACTTTCAAATACTCGCTGTCTATTTCTCTTCGCCACACACCTCCATCAACTCTCAACTATGCAGGAGATAACACGACTTGATAATGTCGTTGATTTACACCTTAGTGTAGAGTATGACGAGGGGAGTGATAAACTAGTTTTTAACCGTGTTTTACAAGAGGGAAGTGGAAGTAGCATTTATGGACTAGAGTTTGCAAAATCTCTACATATGGATAGTGAGTTCTTAGAGACTGCAAACGCTATACGAAAACGACTCTCAAATGATTTTGATGAGCTTGAACTTTTAGTGAAGAAGAAAAAAAGCAAGTACAACAAAGAACTCTATGTGACCAAGTGTGTTATCTGTGGTGCTATGGCTGAAGATGTGCATCATATCTCACAGAGAAGTTTAGCGGATAGTGCAGGGTTCATTGGTCACTTTCATAAAGATAACAAACATAACCTCATACCACTCTGTAAAGATCACCATAACCAGATTCACGATGGAAAACTACATGTCAATGGTTTTGTAATGACAAGTAAAGGTTTAGAACTACAGTTTGATGAGCAGATGAGTAAGCCTCAAGTAAAAAAGATTCAAGAGCCAGAAATAAATGAAAACATAGAAGTAAAAGAGGTCGAAGAGGAGCCAAAAGGTTTTGTTTTAGATGACTGGTAGATAGAGAAAAATCTCTATCCTAATAGCGTTTTAACACACTCGTTTATACGTTTACCATCAGCCTTTCCAGCTAACTCTTTTGATGCCATTCCCATCACTTTACCCATGTCTTTCATAGTTGAAGCACCCACTTTCTCTATAATGCTTTGAAGTGCTGTTGTAAGATCTTCATCACTCATCTGTGCTGGAAGATAGACTTCATAAAACGCTATCTCATCAAGTTCTATCTGTAGTAAATCATCACGACCTGCATCTCTATACTGAGTTGCTGCATCATTACGGCGTTTTACTTGTTGCTGAATGATTTTGATAACATCATCATCACTAAGCTCTTTTCTCTCATCAACTTCTATCTGTTTAAATGCTGACATAAGCAGGCGAAGTGCATCACGTTTCTTGGTCTCTTTTGCTTTCATAGCATTCTTTACATCTGTACTTATTGTTTCTCTTAATGACATTGTGAAAATCCTTTGTATGTGGAACTAAAATTGCTATAATTATAACAGAAATCTTATTACTCTTGGAATACAATTAATGAAAAAGACCCTACTCACTACTATTACACTTTTTTTTGCTATACTTAGTTTAAGTGGTTGTACTGCAGGTGTGACTGAACCTGAAATCAACTTTGAACCTCCTAAGTATGTAGAGCAGATGCCTTCTCGTGAAGAGAAAAAAGACTTTGCTTCTACTGGAAGTATCTTTGGACAGGGTGAAAACCCTCTTTTCTCTGATCATAAAGCGATGAATGTTAATGATATCGTTACTGTTGTGATTTCAGAGACTGCAAAGAGTTCAAATACTGGTTCTAAACAACTTTCAGAGGATGATAGTATCGCTCTTGGTGGTGGTATATTTGGTCGAGGAAGTGCTACAAATAATGGTGTTCCCATTCCTGTAGTAGGGGGTGTAAATACCTATTCTGATATTGGTTACAACACTAAAAGTGTTTCAGCTTATAGTGGAAAGGGTAGTGCGACTAAAGATGCGAGTTTTACAACAACCGTTTCATCTCGAGTAGTGAAAATTTTACAAAATGGAAACTATTTTATTGCAGGAAAACGTGAAATACTGATTGATGAGCAGAAGCAAATTATTCAGATAAGTGGAGTGATTCGCCCTTATGATATTGACCAAAATAACAATATAAACTCTTCACAAATGAGTGAAGCAAAAATTCTTTATAAAACTGAAGGAGATGTTGATCGTGCAACGAAACAAGGATGGGGAACAAAGCTTGTTCAAGCTATTTGGCCTTTTTAATTTACTTTTTTTACTCTCAGTCTCATCTCTCTTAGCTGGAAGCTTTGAGGATTTTAAAAAAACTCAGAACAGTGCTTTTACATCTTATAAAGATAAACGTGATGCAGCTTTTAGTAACTACCTAAAAGCGCAGTGGGAAGAGTATACAGCAAAAACATCAAAACCTCTTTACGAAAAACAAAAACCAAAATCAACTCTAAAAACAGTTCAAAAAAAGATAGTAAGTGTTGGACCTCTTGTAAATATTAAAATTAAAAAGAAGAGAGTAGAGAAGAAAGTTGAGAGGGTAAAAGAAAAACCAGTTTTTATTGTCCAAAAAAAGTCAATAAAGCCAAAAAAACAGATAATTAAAATCCAAAAAAAGGATTTAAACTTACTCTTTTTTGCACAAAATATAGCTTTAGATATAGATGAAAAATTTAAAAAAGCGAGATACTATCCTAAAAATCAAGAAGGAATTTCTAACTTTTTTAATACTTTAGCTATGAGTGAGTACGAAAATACTCTTATGGATATAAAGAGGATAACAGAAGAATTAAATCTTAATGACTGGGGTGTTTACCTCCTTGTAAATACTCTCTCCTCCTCACTCTATTATGATAAAGATGAAGCAAAACTCTTTTCATGGTTTATGTTTAACAAGCTGGGATACTCTGTAAAAGTTGGACTGAGTAGTAAACATATAGTACTTATGCACTATAGTGAAAAAATCATCTATGCAACCCCAAGATATACTTTTAATAAAAAGAAGTTTTATGTTGTAAGCTACTATGCTAAAGGTTCAGCAGGTAAAGTATACACATATAAACAAGATTATCCAGATGCTACAAAACCACTTGATCTAGCACTTAAAACACTTCCAACTTTTAAAAAAGATGAGAGGGTAAAAAGTCTCTCTTTTCGGGAGTTTGGAAAAGTCTATACTACCTCTTTTAAGTATGATAAAAATCTTATAGATTTTATGGCTACCTATCCACAAGCAGATTATGAAACTTATTTTAATGCTCCAATGAGTCAAGAGACATATAAGTCAATTGCACATGATATAAAAGAGTATATAGATGGGAAGAAGTCAAGTATTGGTATAAATTTTGTACTCAACTTTGTACAAAAAGCATTTAAATATGAGGTTGACCAGCAACAGTTTGGTCGTGAAAAAGTTATGTTTGCGAATGAGACACTCTTTTATGATAAATCAGATTGTGAGGATAGAGCGATTCTTTTTTCTTACCTTGTTAAAGAGCTTTTTGGTATAGGTGTAATTGGTGTGAAATATAAAGATCATATGGCTACTGCACTCTATATTCCTATGAAGGGAGATACTGTAAAGGTAGGACGAAGAAAATTTGTTGTTGCAGACCCTACATATGTAAATGCAAATATTGGACAAAGTATGCCTCAGTATAAGAACAAACTTCCTGAAAATTTTATAGTTGTAAAAAGAGATAATAATGAACAATAAAATTGACACTACAATTAATGTAAATGGAACTAGTGCTTTAGTAGAGAAGTTAAAGAGTACGAAAAGTTTAAACTGCTTTTTACTTAATATTGACAACTTTTCAAATATAAACAATGCTTATGGTTTTGAAACTGGCAATATGGTTTTAGATAAAGTTACAGAGTATTTAATGATGATTAAACCAAGTAGTGCATCTCTGTATAGATTTTTTTCTGATAGATTTATCATTCTTGATGAGAGAACATTGAGTGAAGAAGAGGTTGTAAGAGTTGCTGAAACGATACAATCATTTTTTTCTTCAACAGAGATAGTTCTTGATGACATAGTATTTCGACTTAGTTTTAGTATAGGTATCTCAAAGGGAAAAGGACTTATAAACATTACTCAAGCGGAGATAGCTATAAGAGAGTTACGAGAATCTGAGAGGAACTCCTTTAATGTATTTGATCCATCTTCAGCATTTGTTCATAGTGAGCAACAAAATATCTACTGGATTCAAAAGATTAAAGAGGCTATCTCTGAAGAGGGTATAGTGGCCTATTTTCAACCTATTGTAAACAATAAAACTGGGAAAGTTGAGAAGTATGAGTGTCTTGCTCGATTAAAGGATAATGATGAGATTATCTCCCCTTATCTTTTTATGGAGTCGGCAAAGGTAACAGGAAACCTCTCTTATGTTACAAAGTCTCTTATCTCTCAAAGTTTTAAAAAATTTAGTGTAAATGAGTATGAGTTTTCTATAAATATTACGGGAGAAGATCTCTCCCTTGACTATTTAGAACCCTATCTACTTAAAAATGTAAATAAGTATAACATTAACCCTTCACGAGTGGTTCTAGAGATACTTGAAGATATAACGACATTAGATAAGGGTACAATACAAAAGCAGATAAACTCCCTTCGTGAAAATGGTTTTAAAATAGCTATAGATGATTTTGGTGCAGAGAACTCTAACCTCTCTAGACTTCTAGAAATTCAACCAGATTATCTTAAAATAGATGGTGCTTTTATAAAAAACATAGTGACTGATAGAAACAGTCAAATTATTGTAAATGCTATTATTTATCTATGTAAAGAGAGTAATATAAAAATTATTGCAGAGTTTGTACATAATGAAGAAGTTCAAAAGAAAGTCGTAGAGTTAGGAATTGATTATTCTCAAGGGTATTATTTTAGTGAGCCGAGGTCTGATTTAGTAGAGATATAAACTTCTCTTTTTCGACCGCAGGTGAGCAGTAAAAACCTTGATACTTATCAGCGCCACACTCTTTAATATACTCAAGTTCTACTTCACCTTCAACACCCTCAACAACAGTAATCATATTAAAAGTTTTTGCCATATCTATCATTAATTTTATAAGTTGTTTATTTGATTGATCTTCTAAGTTCATGATGAAATTTCTATCTATTTTTAAGCAATCAACAGGAAGTCTTTTAAGATAAGTTATAGATGAGTATCCTGTTCCAAAATCATCAATAGAGAGTTTAAAGCCTATCTTCTTAAGTCTACCTATTTTCTTTATAGCAAACTCTATATCTTGAATAAGATCATCTTCAAGTATCTCTAGTTCTATCTGTTTAGGATTAATTGAGTACTCATTTAGGATAGCGATAAGATCATTTTCAAATGTATGGTCTAAGAGTTCACTCACACTGATATTTATTGAAATTGTACCTGTGAAGATATTACTATATGCTTTTAAAAATATACAAGAGTCTCTGAGTGCAAGCTTTGTGATTTCTGGTATTAGCCCAATATTTCTTGCAGCTTCTAGAAAGTCATTTGGAAATCTAAGTCCTTTCGTTGGGTGTTGCCATCGAATGAGTGTTTCAGCACCACATATTACACCAGAGAGTATATCTACTTTTGGTTGTAGGTAAAATTTAAACTCATCCTTTTCAATAGCAACTTTTAATTCATCTTCTAAGATAGCTAAAGCTTTTAGTCTTGATTCAATACTTTTATCGTAAAACATATAGCCATTTTTACCATTACTTTTTGCTTTATACATAGCTGTATCAGCATGCATTATTATATCTTCTGTCGTTAGCTCATTACTTGGAAAAATTTTGATTCCCATACTGACGCTTATTTTTATACGGTATTCGTTAAATATAAACTCTTTGTTAATCGCTTGAACTATTTTATTACATTTTTCTTTGATGTGAAGTGCTGATTTTTCTCTATCATTATCAAGATTTGTAAGTATAATGGCAAACTCATCACCACTCATTCTTGAAAAGATATCCTCTTCTCTTAAAATATTTTTTATTCTATGTGTTACTTCTACAAGAAGTTTATCCCCTATAATATGACCAAAATTATCATTTACTGCTTTAAACTCATCAAGGTCAAGAAATAAGAAAGCATGTGTTAAGGAGTGGCGTTTAGCTTTTGTAAACTCTTCTTGTAGTCTTCGCATAAGTGCTTTTCTGTTATACAAGCCTGTTAAAAAATCATGATCTGCTTGATGTTGTGCTTTCTCTTTTGCATTTTTTAATTCACTTATATCCAAAAACTGAGCAATATAGTTTGTTACATCACCTTTTGTATTTTTAATGGCAGTGATAGAGAGGTGCTCTAGATATATTTCACCATTTTTTCTTTTGTTGTATATTTCATCACTCCATCTACCCTCTGTATTTATCCTATGCCACATATCTTGATAGAATTTTTTTGAGTGTTTAAATGATTTGAGGACACTTGTCTTTTTCCCTAAAACTTCTTCTTTTGTATAGCCTGTAATCTCTGTAAAGGCTTTGTTTACATTGATAATATTTGCTTCTAAATCGGTAATGGTCATAGCCTCATGTGAGTCAAAAGTATATGAGGCAATACGTAAACTATCTTGTATCATCTGTTGTTTTTTAAGTAACTTTTGTAGTAACAGTAGTAAAAATATATAGGCTATAATGGAAAATATCCATAAAAGAGCAGTAATATAAAGCTCTTTTGTTGCTCTATCATTCACTCTTAAAGCCTCTTGTATTGAGTTGTTAATAATCTCTTTAGAGATATAATTTAGATCATTCACATATTCTGAGCTTAGATTAAACCAAGTATTAGCATCTTTTTTTGTAAGTTTCATTTTAAAATGTTTCTCTTTCATACTATTTATATTATTTATCAAAGAGGTGGAAATTTTACTATGGTAGATCTTCTGTACAGCTTCTGATGCATAAGTGTTGAGTTTTAAATTAAGTTCTTCTTCTTGGGCAAGCAATTTTTTTACATAAACTTTTTCATCTGTTGTGCAGTCACCTTTAATTATATGGTTATAAATGAGAGCACGTTGCAAGCCGACTATCTCTTTTAGCTTTTGAATATCAAAAAAACTAACATCGTAGATAGTATCAGAGTTTAACGAGTGAATAAAATTATCTAATATACGTAAGAGAGATCTATTTACCTGTGTATAGTAATTTAGTTCATTATTTACACTAATTTCTTTTTTAATAACTCGTAATCGAGTAGATTGTATATCTTTAAACAATTTTTCTGTTCTTTTTAAAGTCGCTAGATACTTTTCATAGAATCTATCTTCAAGTTTTTCAAAACGCTGTGGTGTTTTAAAGTATTTTTGAAGTGCTTTATCTGTTTGTAAATATTGATCTTTGAGTTGGGTCTGGATATTTAAAGTTGTATCAACTAAGTAGCCTGTACTAAGTCCTCGCTCAATTTGAATATTATGCATAAGAGTAGTAAGAGCACGAGTAGTATCTGCCAAAATAACTTTTTTGTTACTTTTTTCTTTTTGTGTGTATTTTAACTCGATGAAGGAGTATGAAAAGTACAAAAGAGCAAGCATTGGTATAGAAAATATTGCAATAACTTGTTTTTGTAGTAACTTTTGTTTCATACTCTTTTATCCCCTCTTAGTAGTTAAATGCTACTTTATATGTTGGATCATCCTCTTCATAAGAACAGTGTGGCCCAGCTAATTTTAATATAGCTTTACAATCACTACTTAAATGACGAAGAAGTAAGTTTTTTCCTGCATCTTCATACTTTTTAGTGATAGCATCAACAGCTTCGACACCACTACTATCCATTACACGAGCATTTTTGAAGTCTATAACTACTTTTGGAGGATCTTGGTCTATCTCAAAGTTATCAGCAAAAGTACTTGCACTTCCAAAGAAAAGAGGACCCTCTAGTTCATAAACTTTTGTTCCATCTTCTTCTACATGTGTTCGTGAAAATATTCTAGCATGTTTCCAAGCAAAAGCAAGGGCAGAGATAATAACTCCTGCAATAACAGCAACAGCTAAATCTTCAACAACAGTAATCACAGTAACAGCAACCATAACAACTGCATCTGTACGAGGCATCTTGTTTAAACGAGAAAAGCTTGACCACTCAAATGTTCCTATACTTACCATAAACATGATACCAACAAGAACTGCAACTGGTATAGCGTTTAAAACGCCACTCATACTTACTACTAAGATAATGAGTCCAACTGCTGCAACAAATGATGAAAGACGACCAATACCACCGGAAGTATAGTTGATAATACTCTGACCAATCATAGCACATCCAGCCATACCACCAAAGAAACCACAAGTAATGTTTCCTGTCCCTTGAGCGATACACTCTTTGTTGGCAGATCCTCTAGTATTGCTTAACTCATCTAAAACAGAGAGAGTAAGTAGTGACTCGATAATACCTACAAGAGCAACAATAACAGCATATGGAAGAACCATAATGATAGCATCTAAAGAGAAAAGGTAGTCAGGAACTACAAATGATGGGAACTGCCCAGCATATTTGCTCATGTCATCAAGACCACTGAGTAGAAGAGTATCTGTATTTGTAAAGTAAACACCAAGAGTAATAACAATGATAGCTACAAGACCAGCAGGAATGGCTTTCGTGAATTTTGGTAAAAGGTACATAATAGCCATAGTTAAAGCAACTAAAACATACATCATGTAGTTTTGACCTTCAAAAAATTTGAACTGCGCTGTACCTATAACAATAGCAAGACCATTTACAAATCCGTGAATAGCAGGAGTAGGAACAAGACGAATAAACTTTCCGAGCTTGAGTAATCCGATGCTTATTTGAATAACTCCGGCGATGATAGTTGCGAGTAAGATGTAGTGCAAGACACCCATAGCGAGAGCATCACCCTCTACACCTTGAAGTTTGAGTAGTTCACTTGCTTCGAGAGAAAGCCCTACTAAAACGATAGCTACTGCTCCTGTCGCACCTGAAATCATTCCTGGTTTACCACCTATAAGAGCAGTTATAAGACCAAGAATAAACGCAGTATAAAGCCCAACAATTGGGCTAACATTTGCAATGAAACTAAACGCTATAGCTTCGGGAACAAGAGCAACTGCAACAACTAAACCCGACAGAATATCGTTTTTAATATTTGCAGCTGTATATTTTTTTAAATCAAACAAATTATAAAGCCTTCTTCGATAAGTATTTTAATTTGCGAATTATATCTAAAAAGTTATTTTACTCATCTAAAACTACTAAACTTAGTGTTCCTTTATTGGTTTGGAGTGTATAAATTGATCTCGCTTTAGCAAGATCAATATTATTTAAGAGTTCCTCTTTCTCTATAGGGAGTGGTGGTGAGATGTCAACTTGGCCAAGAGCTTTATCGAAATACTGCAGAGAAATACCTACTATAGTGTTTATAACTTCATCTCCTACTGAGAGTAATATCTCTTCATGCTCTTGTGCATCATACCCATTAGGAAGCATATGTTGTGTAAAAGTATTTAATAGTTCATCTGAGTAGATTAAAATAACTTTTCCTTTATATCCCTCTTTAAGATCTACACTTGAGTAATAATTTGCAAGGGAAATTTCTTCCTCTTTCTTTATATGCTCAATAGTTGTTTTGATTGTCTCTTTTAGATAATATTCTATCTGTGTGATAATAGCATTTGCTACACCTTCACAGTTTTTTACATTACTATCTTCGTAACATAGATAGACATTTTTTTCTGTATTTAGGGGTAAATAAAATGTAAAAGAGACACCATCACCTTCTCTATTTTCTATAAGAAATCGTCCATTGAGGTTATCGAGTTCATTTTTGACAGCAGACATTCCTATCCCGATACCTGATAGAGTAGTTATCTTCTCTTTTGAACTGAGTTTCTCTTCAAAGATTAGTGCACACTTCTCTGCATCTGACATCTTTAAAGACTCTTCAACTGTAATAGTTTCATTCTTTATGGCCGAGTCAACTAATAGAGGTAGATTTATACCTTGCCCATCATCAGAGACTTTAAGTATTAAGATGTCAGCATTAGTAGTAAACTCACAACTTATTGTAGCCATAGGATCTTTTTGAGAGAGTTCTCTCTCTAGGGAGGCCTCTATCCCATGGTCAATGGCATTGTTAAAGAGGTGTATGAATTGTTTCATAAATAGTGCTAATCGTGGAGAGATTTTAAGAGCTTTATTTCCGATGATGTTTAGAGGGTTTATCTCCTTTTCTAGTTTAAATGCCATCTGCTTTACATAGTCTATGTAAGGAGTAAGCATATCTTTTAAGAGGATATATTTTAGTTTATGAACATCTTGGAGTAGAGTGTTAAGTGCTATTTGCTGTTCTAAATCAAACTTACATACAAACGATTTTATATCTAGCTCAATAGCATCAATATCAGTAACTTTAATATTTATTGTTTTCTCAGCATTGAGATACTCTTCTCCTAAAGCTGCATTTATAACAGCTATATCTTTGTTAAAAGTCTCTTTTAGGTTTGCTTCTATACAAGTTGAGATTATCTCTTCACTTGAGGAAAGATTTTTGATTTTTAATTCAAGTTGGTGAATATAATTTGGAATATATATCATTCTTTTTTGAGAAAAATTTCCTTTAAAAGTATGTAGTTCCCGTTTAATGCTCTCGATAATAGATAGTGAGTTATTTGAGTGTGTGTAGAGTTTACTTATAAGTTTTTCAAAAGAGTCCTTTAAATCAATGAAATCATTTCTATTTGAAGCTACATTGATGAGTAGGTTTTGCACTTTATTTTGATACTCAATCTTGGACTTGAGTCTATTTGTCTGAGTAACATCTCTCATTATTAGCATAAATAGACCTTTATTTAGGTATTTGTACTCTATAAAAAGTTCTATGTTGTAGAGGGAGACCTCTTGGGGGAGTAGTGAAAGAAAGATATCTATAGTATCTTTATCTAGTGAGGCAATTGATCGCTCTATAACATCCCTAAAGAGTTCTGACTTTTCTGTATCATCGTTAAAGAGTAGTGTCCGAATATCAACACCTTCAATCTCCGATGTTTGAAAGATTCGTTCACATTCAGATGAGAAACTACTTTGACATTTAAACTCTTTGTTAAAAGATAAAAAACCTTCTCCTGTATTGTTTAGTAGAGTATTTACCTGTTGGTTAAGGCGAAGAGTCTCCTTAATAGTCTTATACTGTTTGTAGCCATTTGTAAGTACTAGATGGAGAAAAGATGTTGCCATGACGGCACTTAGATAAAAAATATCTATATTAACATAGAGAAAGGCAGAGATAAGGCCTAGCATCTGAATCATCACGAAAATAGCAAAGATATGATAAACACTGACAAGGGTAGCGATAGACCCAGCTACAATAGAAGCTATAATCATAGCTGCTAGTAAAAGATGAATCTGATCAGAGTAGAGAAGTGATTGCCATGCTAAAATGGCATAAAGAAGAGATGTAGCACTCATTAGCATTAAGTGGTACGAGAGATTCGTTGTAATCTTTTTTTGCAATGTTACTCGTAATACAAAGATGACAATATGAGCACCGAGCCAGAGTTTGAGTTGGATTAAAGGTATAAAATCATAGTAGAGGTAAGTTACAATGATAGGTAAAAAGATATTTACAATAATGGCACCAGAAAAGTTTGACTTGAGCATAGATTCAATGAGTTGTGGATGGTAGTTACTCTTAAAGAGTCTTAATATGTTTTTCATTTAGTATATCAAAGAGAGGGTAGTGTAGTTTGATTCTATTCTATCACTTAGTTGTGGAAATGCTTTTTGAAGAGAGAGTTTTATCTTTAAAGGGGTAATGGGTTTTAGCATATACCCTTTTGCCCCTAAGGTAATTGCATCCATAACAAGTCGCTCTTCACCATGTGAGGTAATCATAATTACTTTTGCCTGTGAATCAAATGATCGTATCTCTTTAAGTGCGTCAATTCCGTTTACGATAGGCATAGTAATATCCATCGTGACTAGATCTGGATTTAACTTTTTGTACTGCTCGATAGCCTCAGTACCATTTTTTGCTATCCCAATTACATTAAGACCAAAGTCAAGAAGGTGTTTAGAGAGCGTTTTTGTGATGATTGAAGAGTCATCAACTACTAAAATATTTAACATTTTTAAACCTATAATAATTTTATAATGATATTATAGTCTAAATATATGGTATTTGTGTGACAATATATTATTTAATAATTCTTTTACTTTTTCTAGCTTCGTTTCAATCAACGACTCTCGTACTTGTTAGAGGTTTGGTGTTATTAAATTTTTTGACTTAATTAAGTCTAAACCCCATATCACTTTTCCCTTATACGCTATTTATTTAGTACAACTATTTAATTAAAGGTATAATTGTATAATTTCAAAAGAAAAACTGTTTTAATAAAATGGTTGTTTTTTCTTTCGACACATTATTTCGATATTATGCCCTAAACCTGTCGAAAGATGGAAAAAAATGGTAGAACTAGAAGTTGCTAATAAAAGCAACAAATAACCTACTTAACGATAGTTGAGGATGGTTAGAGGTGATTGATTTATAGGGACAGGTACTGTTCGAGTCACATAGGACCCACCACTTATACATCTACTAAACAATATTATAAAACAATTAAAGGAAAAAAATCATTTGAAAAGATTTTTATTTACAGTTATAGCTCCACTTTTAGTACTTTTCTACCTAACAGGTTGTAGTAAAGTAGATGATAAAACACTACTTGCTGCTCATAAAGCTGTAGAGAATGGAGCTGTTATAATAGATGTTCGTACGCATAAAGAGTATATAGAGCATCATATTCCAAATGCTATTAATATCTCACTCCAAGAACTTTCTAAGTCAGTAGCACGAGTACCCAAAAACAGGGTGTTAGTTGTCTATTGCCGTAGTGGTAGTCGTAGTAGTGTAGCTACACAAATTTTATCTAAAAATGGATGGAAAGTATATGATGTAGCAACAGAGGGTGAATATAATAGAGAGATTAAACTACCTCTAGAGAAGAATTAAATCTTTTGCAAAATAGAGCTTTAAATATCTTAAAAACTGGTAATAATGTTTTTATCACCGGTTCTGCGGGAACAGGTAAAACTTACCTTTTAAACCAATATACCTTTTATCTTAAATCAAGAAAAATAATCCCAACCATAGTAGCACCCACAGGAATAGCAGCTTCACATCTTCAAGGGCAAACTATACACTCCTTTTTTAGTCTAGGTATTCGTGAGACTATAGATGAGTACTATATAGACTCTTTATTAGAGAAAAAGTACTTACAAACAAGGTTTTCTAAACTAAAAGTTCTTATAGTAGATGAGATTTCGATGGTCTCTCCTGAGATGTTTTTAGCGATGGACAGAATATTAAGAGCTTTTAAAAAGAGTAACACTACCTTTGGTGGTGTTCAGACTATACTCTCAGGAGATTTTTTTCAACTGCCACCTATCTCTAAAGTAAAAAAAGATAAACGCTTCGCTTGGCAATCTCCATCATGGAGAGAGTTAGAGTTAAAAACATGTTATCTCCAAGAGAAGTTTAGACAAAATGATAATGTACTTATTAGTATACTAGATGAGATTAGAAGAGGGAGTGTCTCAGCTCACTCGTATGAGATATTAAGTTTAAGACACCATAAAGAGCTAGATATTGACTTTACTCCTACGAAACTCTATACTCACAACATAGATGTTGATAGAATTAATAGTGATGCGTTAAACAAGATAAACAATCCTTCACACTCTTTTGCTTATAAGTCAGAGGGTACCGCAAAAAATATAGAGAAAATTTTTAAATCCTCTCTTGTTTTAGAAGAGATAACTCTTAAAAAAGATGCTGTAGTTATGTTTATAAAAAATAATCATGATTTAGGTTATGTAAATGGCACTACAGGTGTTGTAATAGACTTTGATAAGCAGACGGGTCTCCCTATTGTAAAAACATCTTGTGGTGCAGTTATTAAGAGCACACTTGAGGATTGGTCGATGGAAAATGATAGTGGCAGTGTAGTTGCCAAAGTTTCACAACTGCCACTTAAACTTGCTTGGGCTATTAGTATACATAAGTCTCAAGGTATGACACTTGATTCTGCTGAGATAGATCTCTCAAAAACATTTGAAGTAGGGCAGGGTTATGTCGCACTCTCTCGTATAAAAAATATAGAGGGTCTGCGTTTAATGGGCTTAAATGATAAAGCACTTGCTGTTGATCCACTGATACTACATATAGATGATAGAATAAAAGCAGCTTCACAAAAAGCGAGTGCTGAGATAGCATCTCTCTCATCTGAAAATCTTGAAGAACTATTTAAAGCATATATTTTGAGTATAGATGGCGTAACAGATATAAAAGAGATTCAAGCCCAAGAAATTATTTTAAAGTCAGAAAAAAAGATAGTTAAAAATAGTGTTACCCCTACGCATATACAAACTAAAGAGATGATAGAGAGTTCTACTTCTCTTGATGACCTGGCTCTAAAAAGAGGGGTGAGTAAGGGAACAATCATTAAACATCTAGGTATCTTAAAAGAGCAAGATTCTGCGATAGATTTAGGGAAGTTTATGCCAGATGCTCAAACTCTTCTTCTTATAAAAGAGGCACTAGCTAAGGTAAAAGAGAGAAATAATCCAGAGGAGTTTAGTGAGAGTGGAGAGCCACGACTAAAGCCTATATTTGAAGAGTTAGATTCTACAGTAAGTTATGATGCTATCCGAATCTCTCTTCTTTAATTAAAAAATAATACAACGGACAGGAGTTATTTCTTGGTTTAGCAATGGTACTGCACTCAACAGCAGGAAATATAGAAAATAAAAAGATGTCGTATGAAGATGCAAAAGAGATTTACACAAAAGTTTTACCAGATATGCAAAAATGGTACTAGAAGAACATTCTGATGAAGAGATAATAGCAGTAGCTAAAAAAATGGGTGCTCTATTAAATGAGATTGCAAAGAGTAAGGGTGTTACAATTATTGAGTAAATTAATTTCTAAAGGGAAAGGTGATAGAAAAATCTTTTCAAATTTACACACAAAAGAATAAAAGTGATAATTTTGTGATAAAAATTGATATTTTCTGCTCTTTTAAAACAATTATAGTAAAATATTATACTATAAAGGATATTTAGAAAATGAGAAAAATAATAATGCTATTTCTATTTTTTGTTACAACTTCTGTAACTGCAATAGAGATGGAGATAGATGTAGCTGCTGGTACACAATTTTCTGGTGCTAATGGAACATTAGTTTATACAAAAGATTTTTGGAAAGATTCAACGGCTGCTATTGAACATGATTCTAATTTAAACTTTTACTCATGGATGGAAGTTCGTACAGATAAGAAGTACTGGCCAAAGATGAGAGTAGAAATTAGTCGTTTTGTTACAGAGGGTAGCTCAAATATTAATATAAATATTAATAATGCAGTTGCTCAGGGACTCATTGATCAAGTGAAAAGTAAATTTCCATCACTTGATATAACAAGTTTTGATACAGGAAGTAAACTTAAACAGAATAGTTACGAGCTATATCTTTATTATGAGTATTTTGAAGATAGTGGTTTTCCGACTATAGGTATTGGTGGTGGGGCAAAGTACTTTGATTTTGCTTATAATGCTCTTGTTATAGACTTTGAAGAGTTTACACTTGAAGGTTTAGAGTTTACTGATAGTGGTAGTGGTACAGCACCAATGCTCTTTTTAAAGAGCAAGTATGATTTAGATACTGATGATGGAACTGTTATACGACTTCAAGGTGAGCTAAGAGGGTACTTTTTTGGAGACTCCACAATATATGACTATTTAGCAAAGATGGAGTTTTTAATGCCTTATAACAAAGATGCAGATGTGGGCTTTGAGTTTGGATATAAATATTCTTACTACGATATTCAAGGTGAAGATATCGTAAAAGTAGGAGGAAATATGAGTAATAATGGTATTTATTTTGGGGTTGTTGGTCACTTTAGATAGAAATTTTAAGCGGAGTTACTCCGCTTTTGGTAGATTGAATTTTTGAGTATTCATCTCTCCCTCTTCGTTAAAGAAAAGATAGTAAAGCATATCTTTTTTAACACTTAATCCTGCTAAGTATCTGAGTGCTAAATTTGCTTGAAGTGATGCAATATGCATTACAATAGGTGCTGCAATTCCTGCTGGTGTTTTTTGTACTATTTTAAAGGCATCACTAAAAGAGGACTCCTCTATAAAGCATACTTGACCATGAAAAGCTTCTACACTTCCATAGAGCCAAGGCATATTTATACTTTTTGCATATGAATTTATATCACCACGAGTTGGTAAGTTATCTGTAGCATCGATGATTAAATCTACTTCTATATCTTTTTCACTCCATGTTTTAAAGTCACACTCATGAGCAATGGCTTTTGTGTAGGGGCAACGTTGCTCTATAAGTTTTGCATTTAAAATAGCTTTGTTCTTCCCCTCATCACCCACTTTAAAGGCAATTTGGCGATGTATGTTGTGGAGACTCACTTCATCAAAGTCTATCATATGTATCTCACCAATACCACTAGCACCTAGTGCAAAAGCTAGAGAAGAACCAAGTCCCCCACTCCCAACTATAGCTATTTTTTTAGTTTGAAGGAGTTCTTGTGTCTCCTCTCCCCATAGTTGTACCTGTCTGTGAAAATATTGCATCATACTTGATTCCTTTTATTTATCGCTTCACTAAATCCCCATGATCGTCTTGTCTGTACTACATCAGAGTGACTCATATCTACGATCATTAGCTCCTCTTTATTTCCTAAGTGTGTGAGTATATCTCCATTTGGAGAGGCTAAGATAGAATCTCCATAAAATTGCCATGAAAACTCTTTATCTATGTATTCACCTATCCTGTTTGCTCGTAAAATATAACAATTATTAGTAAAGGCACGTGTAGTTATAAGTGCTTTCCATCGTTCAAAGGAGTCAAATGTAGAGACACTAGGTGCTAGGATACAGTCTACTTTTTTACCTTGAAGTTGTGTAAAAATGGTATCAAAATGAAGCTCGAAACCGCTAATGACAGCAAATTTAAATCCATCGACTTTAAATACCATTGGTGTCTCTATCTTTTTGATGGCATTTGAGAAGAACTTCTCTTCATTCCAGTGTGTATAGTTTATAAGTATCTGTTGCTGATAGTAAGAAGTAGAAGATGGCGCAAACTTAGCTATAGTTTTATAAACCTCTTTTTTCTTTACAACAATCAAAGGAGCTATAATAGTCATCTTATATGTTGAAGAGAGCTCTTTTAAGATCTTTATTTGATGGAGTGCTTGCTCTTTAATCATACTTACAGACATATCTTTTAACTCTTTAAAAAAAGGATTTAAGACATACTCACCTAGGAGGAGAACTTTAACTCCTTTTTTATGCGCTATACGAATATAGTTATAAAGTTTTGTGGAACTCATACCTTGTGCATTTAACTGCAGAACTGCTGCTCTCATTTAAGAAGCTTTAATCTCTTGGATTTTTATTTTTGCATCTTCTAAAATCTGTTGTGCTTCATGGAGCTCTTTCATTCCTGCTTCGTATGCCTTTACACTGTTTTGAAGTGTAATTTCTGGACTCATAAGTGTCTCAAGTGTTTTTTTAGCATTTTCTAGTTTTGTTTCAAAGTCTACTTTTTTACTAGCCATTGAGTATATCCTTTACATATTCTTCAAATTTATCAAGCTCTACAAGGAAAGCATCATGTCCATAGTCACTATCTATATCTTTGTAGGTATGGTTTTTATTGCCTATTGCAGAGAGCTCCTCTGCCAACTCTTTCATCTCAAAGTTTTTAAATAAAACATCATTTTTGTAGCTAATGAGATGGAGTTCTGCTGTTACACGTTTGAGTGCTTCACCGAGTGAGTCAAAGCCTCGAGAGAGATCATAAATATTTATCGCTTTAGTGATATAGAGATAGGCTAAAGGGTCAAACCATTTTGTAAAATTATAACCATTATACTCTAAGTAGGACTCTACTTGAAATTTTCCAAAAAGCTCATATAACCCATCTGTAAGCTTATACTCTCTTCCAAATTTTTCTCTCATAGATTCGTGAGAAAGAAAGCTAATATGACCAGCCATACGCCCAACGGCCATCCCTGAGAGTCCTTGTTCTTTAATAACTTCAGGATTATAGTATCCTTGCTTAAAATCAGGATCTTTAAGAATAGACTCTTGTGCTACTTTGTTAAACGCTATAGCCCATGGTTGTGTTGCATGTGTAGCAGCTAAAGAGATGATTTTGTTTGCAAAGTTAGGGTAGTGAATGGCAAATTGGAGTGCTTGCATCCCACCCATACTCCCACCTACTATTGCATGGACTCTATGTATATCAAGACGATCAAAAAGAATACGTTGTGCTTTAACCATATCTTTAATACTTACAACAGGAAACTTGTAACGGTAAGGTTCATGGTGAGGGTGTTGTGTACTCATAGGACCTGTAGAACCAAAACATGAGCCTATAACATTTGAGCAGATTACAAAGTACTTATCTGTATCTATAGCTTTACCACTTCCGATAAATCCATCCCACCAACCAGGTTTATTTTCACCCTCATAAACACCAGCTGCATGATGACTCCCTGTAAGGGCATGGCAAACTACAACAACATTACTTTTATCATCATTGAGTGTTCCGTAGGTCTCATAGGTGATATCATAAGGTTCGAGTATACGCCCACTCTCTAAATAGAGAGGGTTAGTAAAGTGTTCAGTATGCGTTTGTAGGTTTAAAGACAAGTTTTATATGCTCCGTAAAATAATAGTGTTATTTTATCGAAAAGGACTTAAGTATAGTTTGAAATAGATTTTTTAAGGAAGCTAATACAATATACATTATAGATAGTAATATCTCTATTTTAGTGATAGTCTTAGTTGAAAGAGAGTAGTGGGTTAGAGTCCACTACTTTATGCTTATGCTTCGAGAGCCTGTTTTATATCAGCTATAAGGTCATTAGTAGACTCTAATCCAGCAGAGATTCTTACAAGTCCAGCAGGAACACCACAAGCAACTAACTCATCAGGTGAGAGCTGTTGATGTGTTGTAGAAGCTGGATGTGTGATAATTGATTTTGAGTCACCTATATTTACTACTAAAGAGTAGAGTTGGGTAGCATTTACAATTTTTGTAGCCGCTTCTAAACTCTCTACTTCAAAACTAAGAAGTCCACTACAGAGTCCATCTTGAAAATATTTTTGTGCATTTTCATAGTTAGAGTTTGATTTAAGACCTGGATAGTTAACTTTTTTTACTTTTGGGTGAGACTCTAAAAACTCTGCAAGTGCTAAAGCATTTTTGGAGTGCTCTTTCATACGAAGAGAGAGGTGCTCTAGTCCTTGAATAAATAACCAAGAGTTAAATGGTGAACTCACTGCTCCAATATCACGAAGAAGAGAGAGACGTGTACGGAGTGTAAAAGGAGGGAGTGGCACATCAACATAAACAAGACCGTGGTAAGAAGCATCAGGCTCATTAAAGTGTGTATAACGAGGATTTCCCTTGAGTTTTTCTAAAAGACCTTTTCTCTCAACAAGTATCCCTCCTATAGCAAGTCCTTGACCTGTTGTGTACTTTGAAGCACTATGAACAGTGATATCTGCACCGTACTCAAAAGGACGACA
This sequence comes from Sulfurimonas sp., assembly GCA_027063505.1. Taxonomy (GTDB): domain Bacteria; phylum Campylobacterota; class Campylobacteria; order Campylobacterales; family Sulfurimonadaceae; genus Sulfurimonas. Next base: position 22,922 of record JAMORO010000008.1, on the reverse strand, counting down.
TAACACTGGAGTCGCAACAGTATTATCTACAACTGTGAGGATTCCATGTCTATTTGCAATAGCTGTAATAGCTTCAATATCTGCAACATCTATACTAGGATTTGTAAGTGACTCAAAGAAGATTACTTTTGTTTTTTCATCTATGAGATCTTCAATCTCAGAAGGATTATAAACGTCAAAGAAGCGTGACTCTATGCCAAAACGCTTAAATGTGTGGGCTGTTTGAGTGAGGCTTCCACCATAAAGCTGTTTTGCACATACGATGTTGTCTCCCGCTTCTGCAGAGTTTGCTATAGCAAAAAAGATAGCACTCATACCACTCGATGTTGCTATGGCTGCTTCTCCACCCTCTAGTGCTGCAAAACGCTTCTCAAAAACATCTGTAGTTGGATTGTTTAGACGTGTATAGATGTTTCCAACTTCCTTAAGTGCAAAAAGATTCGCAGCATGTTCAACATCACGAAATTCATAAGCTGTACTCATATATATAGGAACAGCCATAGTTCTTTGTGTATCTTTTTCATACCCTTCATGTAGTGCTTTTGTTTGTAAATCCATCTCTATTCCTTAAGTATTTATTTTTTATTTAATATCTCTTGTTTCGTTGTTTCTAAAAACTCTAAAATATTGTGCTGATACGATTTAGTATCTTCATCATGTGTAAGTAGAAGAAGAGGTGTAAGTGCTTTGATGTCTATTTTTTTTGCATAACGAGGAACTACTTTAAGCTCTTTGAGTATACTAGCGACTAAGGAGTCAATATCTAAGTCATTATCATCTCGAACTTTTTGAACAAGCTCTTTTGTAGATATCATCAGAAGATTAGATCTATCTGTATCGCCATTATAAATATTCATTGCTATATCTTTTACAACTATAAAATTTTCGACTGATGCTGCTTCGTTTGCGGCAATAACAAGTGCAAAAACTTTTGCTCGAAACTCTAAAGAGCCATGATGATGTACAAAAAACTCACGAAAAGCACTGAAAAAATGGTGTTTAATTCTAAAACTGAGTCTCATCTCTCTTCCTTATGCGATATTATACAATGAAACGCTATAATTGCGAAACAATATTATAAGAGGAATTTTTATGGGTAGAGCGTTTGAGTACAGAAAAGCATCAAAATTAAAGAGATGGGGAGCAATGTCAAAACTTTTCCCTAAACTAGGTAAAGTTATTACAATGGCTGCAAAAGATGGTGGTGGTGATCCGGATATGAATCCGAAACTTCGTACTGCTATACTCAATGCTAAAGCTGAAAACATGCCAAAAGATAACATTGATGCTGCGATAAAGCGTGCTACTGCAAAAGATCTTAAAGATATGGCAGAAGTAAACTTTGAGGGGAAGGCTTCTCATGGCGTTTTAATTTTCATAGAGTGTGCTACTGATAACAATACTCGTACGGTTGCAAATGTTAAAAATATTTTAACAAAGAATGGTGCAGAGATGTTAAATAAAGGCTCTTTAGAGTTTATGTTTAGTCGTAAGGCACTTTTTGAGTTTGATTTAAAAGAGGGCATGGATATAGAAGAGTTAGAGTTAGAACTCATCGATGCTGGTCTTGAAGAGATTGAAGAAGAGGAGGGTGAGTGTCTTGTAACGGCAGACTATACAAGTTTTGGTACACTTAATGCAGCTCTTGAAGGTCTAGAGATAGAGATTAAAAAAGCGACACTAGAGCGTATCGCAAATACTCCAATAGAGATTACTCAAGAGCAGCAAGTTGAGATTGATAAAATTTTAGAAAAACTCGAAGATGATGAGGATGTTCAAAAAGTTTATACAAACTTAGCATAATCATTCTATGAAATACACTTCAGATATTTCAACCCACACTTTAGAGATCAAGCAATCAAAGTTTATTGCTTGGCTCACTCCCTATGAAAAATATGAAACAACCCTTCAAAAACTTAAAGACGAACATCCTAAAGCGAGACACTTTGTAACAGCGTTTAGATATCTAAATGAGTATGATCAAGTAGTCGAACATTCAAGTGATGATGGTGAACCAAAAGGTACATCAGGAAAACCATCTTTAATGGTACTTCAAGGTCAAGAACTGATAAACTCAGCCGTAATTATTGTTCGTTATTTTGGTGGTACTAAGCTGGGTACAGGTGGACTTGTTCGCGCTTATAGTGATGCAGTAAATTTAGTTATCACAGAGGCTGAATTTAAAGAGTATAAAAAAGAGAAGTTTGAAACTATAGAGATAGAGTATAGTGATGTTCGTTTTATCGATTATGAGTGTGAGGTTTTTGGTGTGACTATTTTAGAGAAGTTTTTTGAGAGTAAAACAGTGTATAAAATAAAAGCAGATGAAAAGAGTATGAAAGAGTTTTTACAGAAGGTCCAAAGGGTCGTAGTTACCCTTTAGAGATTAACGACCATTTACGGCACTTCCCATATCCCACATCGGTAAGAATATACCTAGTGCTAATAATATAACCATACTCGCGATGATAAATAGCATAATTGGCTCAATAGCTTCACTTAATCCATCAATAATAGCATCAAAACGCATTTTATAATACTCTGCAACTTTTTGAATCATAGCATCGAGCGTACCACTATCTTCCCCCGCTCGTACCATCTGTAGAATCATATTTTCAAAAAGCTCTGTCTCACTGAGACCTTTATTAAGGGTGCCACCTTTTTCGACAGTCATTCTTACTGATTTTAACTTTCCTTTGAGTGGAAGACTATCTATCATATCTATAGATGTATCAAGTGCTTCAGCAATAGGTATACCAGCTTTAATAAGTTCTGAGAAAACAAGAGTAAATCTACTTAGTGTTGAAAACTTAATAATATTTTTAAGAAGCATTGTTTTAAGAAGAATTTCATGCCAACCATAGCGAATATGTTTATAGTTATTTATAAGATATTTAAAAGTCATAACTCCTGCAATAATTGCGATTACAACAAAAGGACCATAATTTGTAAGAAGGTCTGAGAGAGTAAGAAGTATGATAGTTGGCAGTGGTAAATCTGCACCAAGTTGTTCAAATATATCTTTAAATTGAGGTACAACATAAGTAAGAAGAACACTAAAAGCAACAGCCATAGCAATCATAACATTTCGTGGATAGGCCATCGCTTTTTTAAATTTTGTAATATTTGCACGAATCTCTTCGAGCATATCTGCAAGTGCATAGAGTGATTCATCAAGGTTACCTGTTTTCTCTCCAAGTTGTACCATTGCAATTGTTAGATTTCCTAACTCAAAACGAAAGTTTTCCATTGATGCAGACATTGAATGACCCGCATTAATATCATCTGCAAGTTTAGTAAATACTGTTTTAAGTGCTTCATCATCAGTAGCACTTGCTATTTCGTTGAGTGAGTCATGAATAGAGATACCTGCATTAGTCATAACCGCAAGTTGACGAATAGAAGCAATAAGAGAATCTGGTTTAATCTTCTTTTTAGAGATGTTTTTTAAAAGTTCAGTTTTGAATTTTTTGAATTGCTCTTCAAGAGGCTCTTTCCCTTCAACAACTTTAATAATAATTCCACTGAATTTTAATTTTGCAAAACTATTTGCCTCTTTTTTATCTTCAGCATAAAAACCAATTTCCTCTTTTTTTCCCTTTGTGAGGACTGTTGCTATAAAGTATTTCATTATCCTTTAGCCACCTTCAAAATCTCTTCAATACTTGTTACTCCATCAAGGGCTTTTTGTACACCATTTTGGAAAATATCTATAAAACCATCTTTTTTTGCTTGAGCAAGCATAGCATCTTTACCTGCACCTTTAGCAATAAGAGTAGAGAGCTCATCTGTAATAGTTAACACTTCACAAATCATTTCTCGACCCATATATCCACTATCACCACACTCTTTACAACCTGCACCTTTATAAAATCTTGCACTCTCTGGTACAATTCCATTAATCTCTTCGAGTACAGTTGCCGAGAGTTTCTCTTCTACTTTACAGTGTTTACAGATCTTACGAACAAGACGTTGTGCTTGAATAGCTACTAGTGCTCCTGAAATAAGGTAGTGTTCTATTCCCATATCTGCCATACGTGGAATGGCAGATATAGAGTCATTTGTATGGAGTGTAGAAATTACCATATGCCCAGTTAGTGCTGCTTTAATAGCGATTTCGAGAGTCTCTTGGTCACGAATCTCCCCAATCATAATTTTATCTGGATCCTGACGTAAAATAGAGCGAAGTGCATCTGCAAATGAGAGGCCAACTTTAGCATTTACTTGTACTTGTTGGATGAGGTTCATTCTATATTCAACTGGATCTTCAACAGTAATAACTTTATCTTCTACATTTCTAAGTTCGTTAAGTGCACCATAGAGTGTAGTAGTTTTACCAGAACCGGTAGGGCCTGTAACTAAAATAATTCCATAAGGAGCCTCTAGTCCTTTAAGTAGTTTATGATAGCTGACACTATCCATACCTGCATCTTCAAGTCGTACAAGTGCTTTTTCTTTGTCAAGAACACGCATAACAATTGACTCACCATACAGAATAGGGAGTGTAGAGATACGAAAGTCAAACTCTCTGACACCTACTGTTGTGGAGAATCGTCCATCTTGAGGTTTTCTTTTTTCTGCGATATCTAGATTTGCTAGAAGTTTAAGTCGTGATGCAAGGGGAGGATAAATCTCTTTTTCAAAAATAAATGTCTCTACTAACTTCCCATCAATACGAGCTCGTACAACACAGTTTTTTTCAGTGGGCTCAATGTGAATATCACTTCCACGATTGTTAATACAAGTTTTTAGAACAACATCGATAAGGAGTAGGATAGAAGATGCTTCTTGCTGCTCCTCTATAGAGTTTATTGAGTTTAGCTCATCTTTGATTTTTTTAACTAAATCTTTTACACTATCTTTGAGTGCAATTTTATAGAGGTATGAACTAATCTGTTTTTTTGTACTTAGTGCTACTTTTACTACTTTTCTAGGAAATAGTCGTTCTATCGACTCTCTCGCTTCTATGTCTAAAGGATCATTAAAGGCTATGGTCACACTCATATCATCTTGATAGATTGGAATTGCATTATATTTTTGAAGTTGTACGAGAGGTACTCTACTTGTAAGGTGGTAATCCATATCGATGGAGTCGATATCTATAAAAAGTAAATTAAGCTCTTCAGCAAGTTTTTCTAGTACAATTTTTTCATAAATATAGTCATAGTTATCAATAATTGAAAGATCATAAATACCATCTCGTACTTTTTGTACGATGTAACGGACAAGTCTATCCATTGTCATAAATCCAGAGAGGGTTATATCTCTAAGAATTAAATTTTCATCAATTCCTTTTGCAAGAAGTCTATCAACTTGCCCTTTCATGATAGAGCCTTCAGCAAGTAAGTCTGTTGTTATTCTATCCATAAAATCCCCCTACCAGTATACGTGTCGTTTTATAGTTATTGTATCATAAAACTCTTCTATAACGATTTTATTGAGTTTATAGTCCCTAGATAGGTAAAGTTTATAGGTTAGTTTAGGATCATTTGGGTCTTCAAAAAGATAAAAAGCACGTGGCTCATGTTCGCCTATCTTTGCATATAAATCAAATACTCGAGAGAGTACATAATCTGTTGTTGGTAATCTAAACTCAGAAAGGTCATAGTTATCAACAAGCGCATGATAGAGTAGCTTTTTTTGCATAAGAATCACAGAAAAGTATGCAGAGTTTGCACGAGACTCTTTGGAGAATTTAAGGACTGCAGTAGGAATAGCAAGTCTATCAATATAGTCAGACTTAAGACAAGAAAAAGCATAGAGTGTTACAAACTCTTCATCTTTTTTATTCTCTTTAAAGTGATCAAACCCAATACTGCAAACGGATTCAAATTTTTTATTCTGATAAAGATTAAACATTTCACGTTTTATATCTGCATAGAGATTAATGGTTAGTAGTACAAGGAGGAGGAGTTTCATCTAAATTTTCCTGATCTAATTTCATCTAAGAGTATTCTTGCAGCATTTGAGTGAGACTGTTTTATATACTTTTGAAGTGTTTTAATTGCTTTGTTTCTTTTTCCAAGTTTAACAAGAGACTTAGAAAAAATAATCCAACTTGATTCAATATTTTTATTTATTTGATTTGTAATAAGAGCATAGTTATAGGATTGTTTATACTCACCTAATTCATAGTACTTTTTGGCAACAAAGAGACTTAGTGCAGGGTTGTTGTTCTTTTTAAATCGTTCAATTATTTCAAAAATATCATTTTGAGTGTTTTGCCTTTTTATCTGTATCTTTTTAATTGCAACAGGGTCTTGTCTTACCTGCTTTGGTGCAGCTTTCGTTTTAATTACTTTTTTAGTAGTGCTAGTCTCTTTTCTCACTGTACGTGATCTTCCATTTGTAGGTTCATTTTTATAGTATGGTTGTCTAGAGTCTTGCATCTTTTTCATAAAGTCAAGAGAGGGGGATAGTTTAACTTGAGTGACCTCTTTATACTGCGGCCTTGCAAGTGGTAGCTGCTTTTTTACTACTATAGGTTTTGGTTCTACATAAATTGGTTCAGTCTCTATCTTCTCTATAGGAGCTATAGTAATACTCTCTGATTGGACTATTAAATTTTGATGAAGTGGTTTTTCTACTGTAGCTACAACGCTATCTTCTTGTGTAGTATATATCAATATAATAGAGAGTATAATTAAAACACTTGACACAATAGCCGCATGAGGAATATAAGACTTTATTTTATAACGAAACCAACGTTTCTCTAAATCAATAATATTAAGCATCAATAAGCCCTGTATGGATTGCTGCCATCTCAATAAGTTTATTTGGTACTTGCTCTGTTTTAATCGCTGTAATTTTATTGTTATTTTCATAAATAGTGTAAATATCAAAAAGGGTATAGAGGAGTTTATTTGTATCTCTATAGTTCCCATTCGTGATTTTATGGATTCTATGAACAGATTTTCCTGTAAACATATTTGCACTGTCAAAGCAGTTGGCTTTCATTAGTTTTTTTTGTATATAAATTTTAAGTTCAGTACTTGAAGCATTCTCAAGCTCTATACTTTCCCAAATTCTAGTTTGAAAGTGCTCTTTAGCAATAATATCTTCTTTTTCTGTTTTGTGCAGTGTTATTACAAACTTAATTGTACGGGTGTCAGAAAGAAGACGAATTCTTTCCATTAAGGATTCAGAGTAAAGTTGTGCTTCATCAAGTAAAACAACAGGAACAACATCAAAGTTTTTAGACTCTACAATTTTCATAAACTGTGTAAAGTTTAGTTCTCCACTATATCGAACTTCAAATATATCTTGTGCTAATGTTTTGTAAAATTCACTCTCATCTAAAATAGGTGTTTTGTAAAGAAAAACTGATTGGGAAGAGGAAAGATCTTGGTGTAGTTTATTTAAAAACATACTTTTTCCGGTCCCTGGTCGTCCATAGAGTAAAATCATCTTGAGTGGTTTTTTAATAGAGTCTTTTAAAGATTGATAGATAGTAGAGACTCTATCAAGTTGAATATAATCTTTTGGATTCACAATATCTAAAAAAACATCTTTAGATTTTAGATAGATACTGTTCATATACTATTTTTCCTGCTCTTGATATCTCTTATCTAATACAGGAGTTTTAAGTCCTACTTTTTTTGAGTTTTTCATAGAAAGGGCATCAGTTTGTTCTGAATTTGATTGTTTCGAATTTGATGATCTCTCTTTCATTAACATATCATCTGTCATCCCTTCATATCCAAGATCTGCAAGAGACACATTGTTTATCTCTTTATGAATAATATGTGGTTCAATAATAATAACCAACTCTTCAACATATTTAACTTTTTCTTCATACTTAAAAAGGTAACTAATAACAGGAATATCACCAAGAATAGGCACTTTACTTGTCTCAAGTGTATTTCTAGTGTTTATTAAACCACCTAAAATAATTCGATTACCATCTTTTACTGTTACAACTGATGAGAGTTGACGGCGATTAAGGTCAGGCGGCATATCTCTCTTTGAATTATCTTGATTTGATATATCCTGTGTTGTCTCTGAAAGAGATGGATTTATCTTGAGTGTTATTGTCTTATCATCAGATATTTCTGGTGTTATCGTTAAAAGAACTCCTGCAAATACTGACTGAACATTTTCATTTGAACTTTGTGCACCTGCTCCTGCTCCACCTGCAAGTGTCTCTGTACTTGTAAGTTTGTAGAAGTACTCTGTTCCAGCAGTTATAAGTGCAGGTTGATTATTAAGGGTTAAGACTTTAGGGTTAGAGATAGAGTTTACATTTCCCTGTGTTTGTAAAAACTTCACCACTTCATTGAGTGTTCCACCTGCTTTAATACTTACTAGGTTTGCAGCACCATCAATGGCATCAGGAACACCTGCTGCTCCAATTGTACTTGTAAGAATGTCTGGATTAGTTCCGGTTGAAGAGTCCCATGTACTTACATTTTTATTTTGTAGATTGTGAACACCTACTTCGATATTTTGAAGTGCATAGAGCTGTTTCCAGTCAATACCTGTAGATTTACCTTCAGTCATTGTAACAGCAAGTAGTTGCACATCAATAAGAACTTGTAGTTGTACCTTGTCTTGTAATCTTTTTAAATAATTTTCAAAACGTGTCATCTGTTTTGTTGTAGCAGTAATGGTAATAAGTCCAGCATTTTTATTAATAATTGGGGCATCAGCGACATATGCATCATGCGGACGATTAAGTACACTTTGAAATTCTATATCAAGTTCTTCCCAAAATTTCACTTCATCTGTACTCTCAATCTTAATACCTGTTTGTGAATTTGCACCACCTCCACCACTAGACATACTTGCACCACCAGTATTTGCTCCACCACCTGCACTGCTGGAGATAGCGGAACCTGATGTGTCTGCATTCGAACTTAGTGTAATATCAGTACTCCCTGTACTTTTTCTTTGAGAGAGGATATAGTCAATTTCAAAAACTTTTGTTGTTAGATAAGAGATCTTGAGAAGGTTGTTCTCCAGTGTATATGATAAGTTGTTCTCAAGTAGGATAATGTCGAGAACTTCATCTATTGTAAGATTTCTTAAATTTGTTTTATTTAAATTTGTTGTGAGGAATTTTTCGGCATTAGGATCAGTTACAATGATACTAAAACCACACTCATCACTAAGTTGATCTACAAAATCGATAATTTTTGTATCTTTAGCAGAACTAATGCTAAAGAGTTCATAGGAACAATCAGCAAAAGTATTTGTAGATAGCATTAGTGCTAAGAGTGCTGATTGGAATGATGTTTTTATATATTTCATGTTTAAATCCTACTTATTTGTGAAATTTTAATTTGCTATTATTATGAGACTTTGTCGTTAATAGTAGTTCTTTGTTTTTATTTTTTAGAAGAACAGAGTTTCGAGATATCTCTTTTAGAGTAAAACCATTGATAGAGTCACCAAGTTTATACCACTCACCACTAATTAATACAGATTTATTTATGATAGCATCAAGAGAGAGTACTTTTTTGATATGTTTTGTTTTTACTGGTGTGAAACTTTTTTTTGCTTGAATAGTCTTTTTTGGAGTTTCAGTTGTCTCTTCCTCTTCAATTCTATTTTTCTTTAAAAAAACAAAAGGATTTTTTATATGAGAGATTTCATTTTTTCTAACACCTACTCTTGGAGGTTTAATGGCTTGTACTTGTTCATTAACCCATGAAAGTTCATCTACACTTAAAAGAGATGTTGTAAGGATGAGAGAGAGTGGTAATAAAATAGTTTTCATTAGTATGTAATCCCCCAAACTGAAATATTTAGATCACTATTAAGTTTGTTTTGTGCTTTTATACTAAATGTATGTATATCAACTACAAGGTCACTCTGCTCTAGTGAGTTAATGAAACGAAGTGTATTTTTATAGTTTGCACTTGCACTAATCGTTATATCTAGAACATGACCAAATGAACTACCTGTTGAAGCATACTTATTTGAAAAACTATTTATTTTTACATGGTATTTTTGAGCATTTCTTGATATAGAATCAAGATACTCACCCCAAGTTCTTTCATCATAAATAAGAGAAGAGATAGTCTCTATCTTTGTCTTTATATAAGCATTATTATCTTTATGTAGAATCATTTCGTTATTAATTTCATCTATCTCTTTATCGAGGCTTAAAATTTTAGATTCAGGATTTATTTGTAAAAAACTCTCATCTTTTGCTATCTTTTTTTCAAGGTTAACTACACTTTTTCTTGTTTTTTTGAAGCTTTCAAGAGAGCTATCCCAAAAAAGAGAGTATGCAAAGGCAAAAATTCCCGCTACAACCATAATATAGGTCATATAAATCTCTTTTTGAGCTTTTCCCTCAAACATCTTATCTAAAGCATGTAAGTAGTCTTCTACATTTATTTTTATTAAATTGCTTTTCATAATATGTTTACCTTTAACTGACTAAAGTATACTTTACTCTCTTTGTCATATAAGATCTCTTCTAGTTCAAATTTAAATCTACCATCATGTGTACGAGTAAGATGCTGAATTAGTTTTGTGATTTTTCTATCTTTTGATGATACAAGATCTAAATTAAATATTTTGCTTGTATTCGTTTCACTGTAGTCAAGTGATTCTAATTTTACATCATATCTATTAAGGTCTTTTGTCAGTGTAGTTAAGAGCTTTGCTTTCATAGGGTAGTTAACTTTTACCTTATGTATCTTTTTTAGAGTATTTTTCTTGTTAATATAGTCATTTTTCTCTTCTTTTAGAAGAGTGATAGATTTAGCTTTATCGGCAAGTTTATTTTTAATTGTAGATTCACGAGTAATCTTTATATTATGTACTTCTCTAAAGCTTTGCTTGAGTAAATCTTCTTGAAGTATCTGTGCATAGTTTAAAATCCAGTATGTCACTGGATATGCAAAGGCTAGGACAAGTGAAGCAGCTGTTAAAAGAATCAGTTTTCCACTTTCTCGTTTTATAAAGGCTGGGGGTCTATTATAAACTGTAAAATTACACTCATATCTATCTTCATTTGAGAGTGTTGTATAGATATGCATAAGAGCATGCAGTTGATCAACATAGACTTCACCACTTTCAAAGCCATAATCAAAGTCAAACTCACCTGCTTTTATGGCAAGTTCTACTTCAATCATCTCATCGAGTTTTGTTACACTCTCTATTTGAGAACCAACATAAACATGCTCAAATTTTTCTATTTCGAAAGCACGTTTTGCATAAGTTAAGATATCGTTAATATTTGCAAAGAGCTCTTTATAAAGTTTTATAAAGTACTCTTTATAATCGCTATCTGTTGTTTTTAGATTCTCTTTTGCATAGAAGTTTAAAAAGTTTTGATACTCAATTCTTTCACCATAAAGCTCACAAAATCGTTCATGCATATCTACAAGAGAGTAGCGAATTGATTTTGTATAGACAAACTCTCTATCACGGTAAATAGTAACAAAGGCATCACTCTCTTGTAAATATACAAAACAGTGTACACCACTACTATCTATGATTTCTTTAGAGTAGAGTGCTTTAAGGAGTAGGGGTGCAGGAATAATTACATCGAGATACTTTATCTTTTCAATACTATTCCTAAATGTTTGCGTTATTTCTAAAGGATCTACAATAAAGACATGAAAATGTCTGTTCTCTTCATCAAGATTATTAAAAGTTTCAATATATTGAATCTGATATTCAATTGCTTGATCTAGTGCAAGCTCATCATAAGCTTTTGAGTTGATTGCATCATAGAGGTCTTCATCAGGAATATTTTTACTAATCTCAATCTGTGCATTAATAAAGTCTTTTGTATTAAGATAAGATATAGCAAATTGATCTTTTCCAAACTCAGGAGTAGTAGTGTCACTCAAGAAACTTGAGACACCATTAAGATAATTATCTTTATATGGATTAACTGATATTACACTTGAAAAAGAGTGCTGTACTGACTTACTCATGAACTATAATCCTATTTAAAATGAACCGTTACCATGGAACAAAATTCATCTTTATTGTAAAACTCTACCCTGTAAACTTTATGGGCTTTATCAACAGAATATTTTTTATTTAAATTACTTAAAGAGATGGTGACATTACTCTCATCACCTGGAACTCTTGGTCTATAACCAATAATATTAACACGTTGTTTTTTACTCTTTATAACCTTAAAATCGGCAATTACATTAATATTTAAAGTGTTTGTTAAAGATTTCCCTTTTTTATCTATTACAAAATCTATTTTTTCTTGACAATTTTGCGACATTTTAAAATACTGTGGCTTTAAAGTTGTAATATGCTTATTACCAATAAAGACAGAGTATTTACCCCTGATCTTTCTCACTTTTCCCAATGGATGGGAAAATTCGAAGAGATTATCCTTTGATTTTATCGGAATATAGCTTAAAGATTTTTTGATATTAGTTAAATCAAGTGAAATATTTCTATTTATTCTTAAAGTTCCATAATCTTTGAGTATATTTCCTATATTTTTCTCTGTTAAATCAAAATTTCTAATAAAATCAATTTTCATGATTTTCATATACTCTTCGATAGCAAGGAGTTGGTAGAAGACTTTTTCACTTAGATTAGAGAGGTTTTTACTCGTCTCAATTGCAAAAGCTGGCTTATTGTTTGTAACTGCAAAGTAGGTGAGTGAAAGTTGCATTGCTTCATCATCATACTTAGTATTAGTGTTTTTTACATCAAAAATATGGTGCTCTTTTAAAAGTTTTTTATTAATGTTGTCTTTTACAGTTAAAGCAATATTATTGAGGTTTCCAAAAGGTTGATCTTGCTTAAGGTTACACTGATCTATCACACAAGTTTGTCCCCATGCATTTGGATTGAAAACTGTTCCTTTATAGTGTTTTCTGTAAAAACCATGACCATCATGTAGATTTAGAACTAAAGAGACTTTTTTTTCTAAAATAATCTGTTTTATCTCTTCAATGATTTCTTTATCTTTATCTCTCTCTTTTACAACCGCAAATTTACGATTCATATCTCCATAAATACCGCGACGATTTCGTACAATACTCTCTTCATTAAGATTAGGAATAATCCAGAGATTTTTAGATGTAATCTCATAATATTTTGCAAGAATAGAAGCTGAAAAGTACCCTCCAGGTTCATTTCCATGAATTCCAGCAATTACAAGTAGTGTAGTGTTTGAGTCACTGTTCTCTTTTTTAATGAGCTGTATATTCGCTGAGAGTTGTAGTGTTAATATGAAAAAAATTACTCCAAGTATTTTCATTTATTGCTCAGTAATAATTTTAATCTTACTATTTTCAAGTTTAAGAATAAGAACTTTATTGCCATTAAATGAAAAACTACTTGAGTGATATTTTTCAAAAAAAGTCACTTTAAAAAGGTTTTCACTATTTGGATAAGGTATAACATTTATATGTGTGAAAATAATTGTTTTTTGTTCTCGTTTTTTAAAAATACGTCTTTTATAGCGGCTGAAGTTTTCAAAATTTACACCATCAAAGCGTTTAAAAGAGGTATCATAAAACTCGAGATAATCTTCTAAGTTATTATAAATCCATGCATATCTCCAAGCATAAAGTTGTGATAAAACATCTGAATAACTCTCTTTAGATACATCTTTTTTTACTTTATCTTCATTAATGATAAGAATAGTTTTGTTTATATCGATGTTTCTGTCTAAACACTCAATACTTGAGTTATTAATAGCGATACAACCCTTTGTAAAACTATCCCTCTCTTGTTCTGTTGGTAAACCATGTATCCAGATTCCAGAGCCATTTTTGCCTCTATATGTATCATAAGTGTTAGGATATGAAGTGACAAATGCCATAGGGCCATAAAAAGAGTCTACTTTTGAGAGCTTTTTTGTAAGGTTATATATACCTACAGGAGTTTTTAAATCTCCTTCAGTAATTTTATCTCCCTTTATCTTTCCTGTAAAAGCACTATAACTTTTTTTGAGTTTATAGTGTTGGTCCTCATCTTTCATATAAAGAGAGAGAGTAGAGAGAGATTTATCACAGGTAAGTATGTTCTCATAAGATTCTATATACCCAAAACTTGTATCAATCTCTTCTATATAGTTATCCCAGTATTCATGATGTCTGAGATCATTATCCATCTGTTTTTGAATGTTTTTTAGACCATATTTTCTGTACTGTGTTAAAGTATCTGCAAAAAGAGAATTAGAAAGAGTTACCAAAAGAGTTATTTTTATAAGAGAAAAGAGAACTTTATTTTGCATTGTCGTAACCAATCTCCTTAAGAAAATTCACATCTTTTGTCCAGCCTTTTTTTACAGTAACTTGTAGGTTAAGATAAGCTTTTTTTGTACTGAGTCTCTCTATCTTTTCACGAGCAGATTTCCCAATACGTTTTATAGACTCACCACCCTTACCGATGATAATACCCTTTTGAGACTCTTTTTCAATGATAATCATAGCATGAATAATATCTACATGATCTTCCTCATCGATACTCTCAATAATAACATCAGATTCATAAGGGACTTCATCACTTACATTTTCAAAAATACCTTCACGAATAAATCCTGCATATATATCACGAACAAGTTCACTTGTTAAATCTTCAGGGTCAAAAAGGAAAGGTGACTCTGGAAGATTTTTACAGATAACTTTTAAAAGATCTTCATGTCCTACTTTTTTAGGAATAGCAACTGGAATGAGTGCTTCAAAATGCTCTGCAAAACGGTTATAAGAGGCTATAGTCTTAAAGAGCTTTTCCTGTTTTACTTGGTCTATTTTAGAGATAACAATAATGTGTTTCACATTCTTTTTGTTGAGTTTAAGAAACTTTTCATAATGCTCTACACTATCAGTAACAGGAGCAAGATAGATGATTAAATCGCAATCACCCATAGCTTTAAGGGCTTCATCCATCATAAATTGGTTGAGTATCTTTTCTCGCTCATGGAGGCCTGGTGTATCAACGAAGATAATTTGAGTATCTTCAACCATTACGATGGCGTTTGAACGGCGACGAGTAGCATTTGCTTTTTGGCTTACCATTGCTATTTTTTCACCTAGAAGTGAATTCATTAGGGTACTTTTACCCGCATTTGGACGACCTATTAAAGATACAAAACCTGCTCTGCTCATCTATTGCCTTTTATTTATAATATATATCTTGAGAGGTCATCATCTTCAACAACCTCTTCTAGTTTTTTATGTACTAACTCTTGAGTGATTTTAAACTCTTTACCCTTGTACTCATCTGCATCATAACTAATCTCTTCTAAAATATTTTCAAGAACAGTATGGAGTCTACGAGCACCAATGTCTTCAGTGTTTTCATTAGCACGATGTGCAAGTTTAGCGATAGCTTGGACTGCTTCATCCTCAAAGATTAGCTTCATTCCCTCTACACCTAAAAGTGCTTCATACTGCTTGAGTAGTGAGTTCTCTGTTTGAGTTAGTATTTTATAGAGTGTCTCTTCTGTTAGAGATTCTAGCTCAACTCTGAGTGGAAAACGCCCTTGAAGCTCAGGAATAAGATCACTCGGTTTACTTACATGAAAAGCACCCGCAGCGATAAAAAGAATATGGTCAGTATTAATTGTTCCATACTTAGTTGAAACACTACTTCCCTCTACTATAGGGAGTAGATCACGTTGTACTCCCTCTTTAGATGGGTCATTTCTTCCCGCTGATTTTTCACTTAGAGCGATTTTATCTATCTCATCAAGAAAAATTATTCCACCATTCTCTGCACGTCTTAAAGCTTCCGCATTGAGACTTGTAGTATCTAGAAGTTTTTGTGCTGCTTCTTGGCGAAGAAGAGATTTCGCATCTTTTACTGTCACCTCTTTTTTGTTATCCTCTTTGTTAATGCTTGCAAAAACTTTAGAGAAAGACTCTTGAACCTTTGCCATTTCAGGAGGAAGTCCACTATCATCAAACTCAATATTAAGTTTTGCTACATCTAACTCAATAACTTTATCATCCATCTCACCTGATGTAACTTTTTTCTCCATAGATTCGAGTAAACGTTGATAGTCATCTTTTTTAGATTCACTTGCAGATTCAGGAAGGGGAGGGAGTAATTTTTCAACTATCTTGTTTAAAACATAGTTATCTATTTTATCTCTGTTCTCTTCCTCTTTTTCAGCTTTTACAATGCTTATAGAGTTTACAACAAGATCACGTATCATAGACTCAACATCACGACCAACGAAACCAACTTCAGTATATTTACTCGCTTCAACTTTAATGAAAGGAACGGACATCATTTTCGCTAAACGGCGAGAGATTTCTGTCTTTCCAACACCTGTAGAACCTATCATAAGAATGTTTTTTGGCATTATTTCATTTTGCATAGTCTCATCAAGTTGCATACGTCGATAACGAGTACGAAGTGCTAAGGCAATAGTTTTTTTAGCTGCATTTTGACCAATTACATACTTATCTAAGTATGCAACAATCTCTTTAGGAGTTAAGTTCATCTCTAGTTGCTCTCTAATGTTAAAGTTTTGATGTTATGGTTTGTGTAGATACATAAATCACCGGCGATGTGTAGAGACTCTTTTACAAGCTCTTCTTCATCAAGTGAAGCATGTTTTTTTAAAGCACGTGCAGCGGAGATAGCATAGTTTCCACCACTTCCAATAGAAGCAATCTCCCCATCTTCAGGTTCAACAACATCACCATTCCCTGTAAGAATGAAGATATGATCATTGTTGAGAACTATCATCATAGCTTCTAGACGTCGTAGAACCTTATCTTTTCTCCAAGCTTTAGAGAACTCGACAACGGACTTTAAAATATCCCCTTTTTTATTCTCTAAAAACTCTTCGAACATATCAAAAAGATTAAATGCATCCGCAGTACTTCCGGCAAATCCTGCAAGGATTTTACCGTGATGTAGTGTACGAATTTTTGTTGCATTGCCTTTTAAAACGCTATCTCCAAAGGTAACTTGACCGTCACCACCGATAACGGCTTTGTTTCTGCCTTTGTAGGCTAGTATTGTAGTGGCATCAAACATAGTGCTTATTTCTCACCTTGAACATCTACATGAAGTACAGCATGTATACCGTGACCAAGTTTAAGGTCTAAGTCATGCTCTCCAACAGTTTTAATAGCAATTTTATCTACTATATGTTTTTTATCTATCTTAATACCATGTTGTTCCTCTAGAGCATGAGCAACTTCTTCTTTTGTAATAGCACCAAAAAGATGACCATTGTCACCCATTTTTTTAGTGATAATGATTTCACACTTCTCAAGTTTAACAGCATTCTCTTTTTGAAGGGCAATATCAGCTGCTAAATCAGCTGCTGCTTTAGCTTCTTCTTCTTTATGCTGTGCCAAAATTTCAGGAGTTGCATGTTTAGCAAAACCTTTTCCAATTAAAAAGTTTTTACCATAACCATCTTTAACTTCTTTAACTTCACCTGCTTTACCTAAACTTTTTACATCTTTTATTAAAAGTACTTTCATTATTTAGTTCCTTATCTTTCTTTTTCGCCACCGTATGAAACGATACCGTGTGTTAAGTTTCCTATTTTAGTATAACCCATATCTGGCATGATGCGTGCAACATGAGCAGAACGTGAACCTACATGACAGTATAAAATGATATTTTCATCTTTTTTAAGACCTGCTTCTTCAAGTGTTTGGTAGAATGAAGATGTTGGAACAAGTGCATCAGCACCTTTGATATGACCCATCTGCCACTCCATATGCTCACGTACATCAACAAGTTTAAATTTTACCATACCTAAGTCACGAGCTTCTAAAAGTGCCATCATCTCATCTGGATCAATCTCTGGTTGATTTACAAGTTGTTCACACTCCTCTTTACTTAAACCACGGGAGTGAGTATGAACAGCCTCTTCCATACCAAGTTCAACACGTTTAGCCGCTGCAAACTCAGGAGTTACAAAGATACCACAGTGACAAGCACCTGTCTCAGGAATCTCTTTTTCTATTGCTGGAGTACATGGACAAATTCTGTTATCTACAGACTGAGGTTTACCATCTACCTCTTCAACCATAAAACATGGACAAAAAAGTTTGTTGTACATCATCTTGTTACGAGCAAGACCCATCTGAACACCTTCGTTTACCTCTTCTTGAGGGTTATACTCCCAACCAAACTGTTTAATTACTTTGTCAGTAAATTTAACAGTTTTTTCCATTCTTTGGATAAACTCTGGTGAGTTCATATCTATTTTAATCATACTCATTATTTAGTTCCTCTTTTTTTACCTGCGATTATTCTTCTAAGTGCATTAAGACGAATAAAGCCTTCTGCATCTTTTTGGTTGTAAACTTCATCCTCTTCAAATGTAGAGTGCTCTTCACTATAAAGAGACATATCCGACTCACGTCCAACAACTTCTACATTCCCTTTGTAAAGTTTTAATTTTACACTTCCTTGAACATACTTTTGAGTTGTGTCAATAGCAGCTTGCATCATTTCACGCTCTGGTGAGAACCAGAAACCGTTATAGATAAGTTCAGCATATTTAGCAATCATGCCATCTTTCATATGTGCTTCTTCACGGTCAAGACAGATAGACTCAATAGCACGGTGAGCTTTGAGCATTATAGTTCCACCTGGTGTCTCATAACAACCACGAGCTTTCATACCAACAAAACGATTCTCAACGATGTCAATACGTCCGATTCCGTGCTTATTACCATACTCATTCAGAGTTCTTAGCATTGTAGCAGGAGAGAGTTCTGTGCCATTAAGAGAAACAGGATCACCATTTTTATAGCCGATAGTAATATACTCTTTTTCATCTGGAGCATTCTCAGGTGAGTTAGACCATAACCACATAGACTCTTCAGGCTCATTCATTGGGTTCTCTAGGTGAAGACCTTCATATGAGATATGTAAAAGGTTGGCATCCATTGAGTATGGGCTAACTGTTGGGTTTCCATTTTCATCAAGATGTTTAGCATCTATATCTATACCATGCTCTCTAGCATAAGAGAGAAGTTTCTCACGAGAGTTTAAGTCCCACTCTCTCCATGGTGCGATTACTGTAATGTCAGGGTTAAGACCAAGGTATCCAAGTTCAAATCTAACTTGATCGTTTCCTTTTCCTGTAGCTCCATGACTTACTGCATCAGCACCCATTTTTGCTGCAATTTCTATCTGCTTTTTAGCGATGAGTGGACGAGCGATTGAAGTACCTAAAAGATATTCGCCTTCATAGATTGCATTTGCTCTAAACATAGGAAATACATAATCTTTGACAAACTCTTCTTGAACATCTAATATAAAGATATTTTCAGGTTTTATGCCATTTTCTAAGGCTTTTTGACGTGCTGGTTCAACTTCTTCACCTTGACCAAGGTCAGCCGTAAAAGTTATAACTTCAGCTTTATACTCTTCTTGTAACCATTTTAAAATAACACTAGTGTCAAGACCACCAGAGTATGCTAGTACTACTTTTTTAACATCTTTTTTCATATAATAACCTTCGTTTAGAGAATAATTGTCGCGATTATATCAGATTATTTGTGAGTTTTTGCTTAGGAGAAAGAGTAGTTCTTAAGAGAATAAGTTTTGTAAAGAATATGTGGATTCAAAAGAGTGTTTTTTACCCTTTTGAATCAAATAAAATACCAGTTACTTCTTGCATTTTAGGAAGGAAATCCTGTGCCTGTTCAGCTGGAAATCTTCGAATCATTTTTTGAGTTTCAGAGTCGATTACAGAGACATAAAAGATATCATGAGAATCAACACCAAATTTTAAATTTGTACTCATTGGTGCAAGTGCTTTATTAAGATCTTTTACTAAGTTCTCAACATCTTTGGCTGAGTTTATTTTTGTACCCTGCTGTTCGGCTTCTACAGCCATCTGTTTTGCTACTTCATTTGCATCACTTGCCTGCTGCACTTGTTGTTGTACTTGAGCTGTTGCTCTTCCTTGAGTCTGAGGTGATGTTACTTGCGATTGTTGTTGTTTCGCAACATTTGCTATGCCATCCATGACGTGCTCCTTAATTTTTTTAAGAATAGTTATTGATAAAGATATCGACTAGAAATAAAATAACTTTAATTAAATTTGTAATTTTTTCTATTTGTATATTTTATTATGATAATGTTGCATTTATGAATACCTATTTAGAGTTATTAAAATCAAATATAATACTGAGACGATTATCACTTATACAGTTAATAGTATATTTTGGTGCTTGGTTTAGTAATGTGGCAATTTATACACTACTTATAGAGCTAAAGGTCTCTGCTGAAGTTGTCGCATTTGTAGCTATGTTACATTTTTTAGCAGGTGTAGTTCAAGCACCTTTCTCAGGTTCTCTTATAGATAGAGTTCGACCAAAAAAACTGATGTTATTTTTAATCATTGTAGAGATATTTGCAACGATTGGGCTTGTGTTTGTTGGAGATGTTTTAGATCTGTGGCTTCTCTATACTCTTATATTTTTTAAAATGGCAGCAGCATCTTTTTACTTTACAACTGAAATGTCTCTATTACCAAAAATTTTAACAGGAGTAACACTTCAAAAAGCGAATGAACTTCACTCCATAATATGGTCTTTTTCTTATACTTTAGGGATGGCTTTAAGTGGTTTTTTTGTTTACTACTTAGGTATAACAATGGCGTTTATACTTGATGCAGCTATGTTTGTAGTTGCCTTCATAATGCTTGTTAATTTGAAAATAGATATTGTGATTATCAAGGGTAATGAAAATTTTCTTGAGATGATGCGAGATACATTTTCCTATCTTAAAAGAAATCCATTGGCGATACATCTTATGTTAGTTCACGCTTTTTTAGGATTAACAGCATTTGATGCGCTTGTAGCACTTATGGTAGATAGATATTATGCTGGAATCATTGCAACATCTCTTGCTCTTGGTTTACTTCATAGTTCACGGGCTATTGGCCTTGTTATTGGTCCTATGTTCTTAGGAAAGTTTTTAAGTAATCGTGTGCTTGTTTATATCTTTATTGCGCAAGGGATTGCCATTTTACTTTGGGCTATAATGATGCATGATTTTTATTTATCGTTGCTAGCAAGTGTTATTGTCGGCCTCTTTACAACAACATTGTGGTCCTATACATATACACTACTGCAACAGAATATAGAAGAGAAGTATTACGGAAGAGTTGTCGCTTATAATGATATGCTATTTTTAGGAAGTGGTGCTTTTACCTCTTTTTTAATAGGGTTTTTAGCTACACATGAGTTTTCCCTTGAGATGATTGCAACTATCTTAGCCTTTGGCTTTTTTATTGGTGCTATCTATTTTAGATGGCTTATAACGAGTAAAAATATACGAGAAATAAATGAATAATTTTTGTACGAAAAGAATTTTAATGGAGAAAAAATGATATATAAATCAAAAGAGGGCGATATAGAGCTAGAAAAACTTACACGACTTTACCCCGCAGTTGTTGTAGATATGCAGGGTGAAACTGCTGAAATGAGTTTAGAGTGGATGGATCTTTATGCTGATAAAGTAAAACTTGTGCATTATGTTTTAGTGTTTGACTCTACTCCTATAGGTGAAGATATTCGAGTAAGAACAGTTTTAACTTTTGATACAAAAGATGCACTTATAGAAGAGATGAATGAGGTAGCAAAATACTTCAATTAATCTCACAAGACACAAAAAAAGTATTTTCTTTAGCTATCCCTGCGGCACTTAAACACCTTGTAGATATACTCCAAGTTCTTATAGATATGCTTATGGTTGGTGTTATCTCAACAGCAGCTCTTGCCGCGGTTGGTATGAGTATGCAGTTTATGATGGTGATAAATGTACTTATGACTCTCTATGTAGTGGGTGGTAATGCTCTTATCTCCCGTTTTATAGGGCAAGGTCGTAAAAAGAGAGCTTCAGCACTTCTTTTTTCTCTCGTTATATTTGCAATAATACTCTCCTTTTTTGTAACTATTGGTGGTTATTTTGGAAGTACTTGGATCTATGAAGCTATGGGGTCAACACCTGATGTAGTCTTGCAAGGAAGTGCTTACTTTAAGATTCTTTCACTTGGAATTGTAGTTATTTTTATAGATAACTTACTTTATAATGCACTCTCAGCAGCAGGTGATACCAAAAGTTCTCTCTACATAAAACTCTTTTCAGCAGCATTAAATGCTAGTTTAAACTATGTTTTGATTTTTGGGAATTTTGGATTTGAGGTAAGGGGCATAGAGGGTGCTGCTATCGCTACTATAATCGCTTACAGTTTTAATGTATTGGCTTACTACATACTTATAAAAAAGATGAATTCCAAACTGGATTTTTTACCTATTATAAGAAAAAAAGATCTACTTCGAGTATGGAGAGTAGGCTGGGGTGCTGCACTTGATCGTGGAATCTCGAGTATGAGCTTTTTAGTTTTTGTAAGTATCATTACTGCTTATGGAACGGCTGAACTTGCAGGCTATCAAGTAGGTCTGAGAGTCGAGGGTATAGCGTTTATGCCTGGTTTTGGTTTTGCTATAGCTGCTATGGCTCTTGTTGGACAGAATCTTGGATCGAAGAACTATGATAAAGCTTATGATATGGGGGTTATCAGTGGTCGTATAGCCTATGTTTTTATGGGCAGTGTAGGTATCATTATGATTAGTATACCTGAGTACTTGGTACATTTTTTTACACAAGATGCACTTACAATAGCTGTTGCTTCAAAGTATCTTATACTTGTTGGTCTGGCTCAAATTCCACTTGCTATTATGTTCGTTTACTCCTCAGCTCTTCGTGGGGCAGGGGCTACGAAAACAACACTTAAAATAAATGTTTTAAGTTTATGGTTTTTGAGAGTTATACCCTCTTATATCGCTTATACGATGGGATATGGAATAGTTACTATTTTTATAATAATGAATTTAGAGACCTTGATAAAAGGAATCATATATTGGTATATTTATCAAAAAAGATCTTGGCTCTATATAAAGGTGTGATATAGTATTTTTTTTAGTTTAAAAACAATGTTAAGCTGTGCTTAAGTGATATAAAGATAATATTTTGTTGAAAAT
>JAMORO010000007.1 GCA_027063505.1 Sulfurimonas sp. | reverse complement strand
TGCTCTTTGAACGTTTTCTAAATCCAGAACGTGTATCAATGCCCGATATCGATATGGACTTTATGCAGGCTCGCCGTGGAGAGGTTATAGACTATGTAGTAGAAAAATATGGTCGTAACCAAGTAGCACAAATCATCACTTTTGGTTCTCTTCTTGCAAAAGGGGTTATTCGTGATGTTGCTCGTGTTTTAGATATGCCACTCTCTCAAGCCGACAAAATGGCAAAACTTATCCCTGATGAACTTGGTATCACACTTAATGGCAAAACAAAGGGTGGTGAGTTTAAAGATGGAGCTTTTCAAAAAGAGCCAAAAATCTCAGAACTCATTGAGTCAGACGCAAATGCTAAACGTGTTTGGGAGTTTGCTAAAAAGCTTGAAGGGCTAAAGCGTAACTCAGGTATTCATGCTGCAGGTGTAGTTATCTCAAATGAAGAGTTATGGAAAAAAACACCTATCTATAAGCCAAGTGGTGAGGATACCTTTGTAACACAGTACTCACTAAACTATATGGAAGATATCGACTTAATTAAGTTTGACTTCCTTGGATTAAAAACTCTTGATGTTATTCAAAATGCTGTAAAACTCATAAAACGCCGTTATGACTTAGATGTAAACTGGGATGAGATAGATGTTGATGATAAGCATGTTTATGAGGTTATTCAAACAGGTGAGACTGTAGGGATGTTCCAGATAGAGTCAAGCGGTATGCAGGATTTGAATCGTCGTCTTAAACCCGATAACTTTGAAGACCTTATCGCCGTTCTAGCACTCTACAGACCGGGACCTATGGAGTCGGGGATGCTTGATGACTTTATCGAGCGTAAGCACGGTAGAAAGAAAGTATTTTACCCTTTTGAAGAGGTTAGTTTTGACCTGCTTAAAGATACACTTGGACCAACTTATGGAATGATTGTTTATCAAGAGCAAGTTATGCAGATTGTTCAGATTATCGGTGGTATGAGCCTTGGTGGTGCAGACATTGTTCGTCGTGCTATGGGTAAGAAAAAAGTAGAAGAGATGGAGAAGTATAACCGTCTCTTCTCTGAAGGTGCACAAAAACTTGGACTTGACTATGGACTAGCAAGTGATCTGTTTAAACTCATAGAGAAGTTTGCAGGGTATGGTTTTAATAAATCTCACTCAGCAGCGTATGCGATGGTAACTTTTCAAACAGCATGGCTAAAAACTTACTATCCAAATGAGTTTATGGCGGCACTTCTAACATCTGATAAAGACAATACTGAAAAAGTAGTTCGTTACATTGATGAAGTAAAACGTATGGGGATAGAGCTTGGGCCACCAGATATCTGTGACTCACAACTGGAGTTTTCTGCGATAACAAAAGAGGGAAGAGATATCGTTCTTTTTGGTCTTGGTGGGATTAAGGGAGTAGGTGAAGCTGCCATTCATGCTATGCTCCAAGAGAGAGAAGAGAATGGAGACTATACTTCATGGCAAGATTTTGTAAATCGGATCGAGCCATCGAAGGTAAATAAGCGTGTTATTGAAGCGATTATAAAATCAGGTGGATTTGATAGATATGGTTACTCACGAAAAGCACTGCTTGATCAGATAGAGCTTATAGTAGATACTGCCAAAAAATCGACAGAGGCGAAGAAAAACGCTATTGGAAGTCTTTTTGGGGATGATGAGTCTATAACGAAGGTGGAACTGCATCTTACCAATAGTGATGAGTATGAACTTAAAGAGATTTTAGAGTTTGAAAAAGATACTTTAGGATTTTATGTATCGGGTCATCCAATGGATGAGTTTAGAGGTGAACTAGATGAGCTTAACTACACACTCTCTTCAGAGTTAGAGAACATTAAAGATGGCTCACAAGCAATTTTTATCGGAAAAGTTGAAGAGGTTGTTACAAAAATGAGTAAAAAAGGAAATCAGTTTGGTATAGTAAACTTGATGGACTTTCATGGAAATATGGAGATAATGCTCTTCTCTGATAAACTAGAAAAACTCTCAGAGATGAACCAAGAAGAGCCTATAGCGTTTAAGGGAAGAATCACTCATACTGATTTTGGTCCTCGTATAAGTATCAGTAAAATTATGACACTTAAAGAGGCTAAAAAAGAGACAAAGAAGGTGAAAAAAGAGGTTCAAGAAGCTCCACCTGAACCGATAAATCTCTCAGTTAGAATGTCTGAAGATAGTATAGTCCTAGAGAGCTTATATACTTTGATAAGACAACACCCTGGAAACCGTCCTTTAAGTGTTACTATAATTTCTAAACTGCACAATGTAGTTATTGATTCTGCTATTAGAGTGGACTCTAAACTTCTCAATGCACTTGAGGGAAATGAACTGATAGATATCGTGTTATAATTAACGACATTTATTTTGATTTAAATAAAAGAAGTTTAGTAGGTATTTACACTATTTATTGTAGTATGTAGCAATATAAATTTTATCAGAGGGGTTTTTTATGCCTTTTAATCTTGAAGATTTACAACAACATAATTCAGGACTTTTAAATCTCCTTACAGAGCATTTGCCAGATATGCTTTGGGTGAAAGATTTAGATGGAAAGTATCTCTATACAAACAAAGCTATCTGTGATGGTCTTCTTATGGCAAAAGATACAGAAGAACCTATAGGAAAGGGTGATGTTTTCTTTGCTCTTCGTGAGAGAGAAACACATAGTGATAAACCAAATTGGCATACCTTTGGAGAACTCTGTTTTAATAGTGATCAAGTAGTTATTGATACTGATAAAGCGATGAGGTTTGAAGAGTATGGAAATATCAAAGGGAAACTACTTTATCTTGAAGTCTATAAAGCACCTTTTTATGATTCTGAGGGAAAAGTTCTTGGTACAGTTGGAACAGGTCGTGATATAACTGAGCTTAAAAATATACAGTTAGATTTGCAAGAGAGTTTACGGATTTTAGAGAAACAGCGAGAACAGTTAGAGTTTCAAGCAAACCATGATGCCCTTACTGGTTTACCAAATAGAGTTCTTTTTATGGATAGACTTAACCAGTTTATAGAACTTTCAAAAAGAACAGGGAAGGTTATGGCGGTTCTTTTTATAGACTTAGACAGTTTTAAAGAGATAAATGACTCTCTTGGCCATGATATAGGAGATAAAGTTCTTGTTGAGGTAAGTAACCGTATGAAAATGCATATGAGAAGCTCCGATACACTCTCTAGATTAGGTGGTGATGAGTTTTCTATTATTTTAAATAATCTTACAGATACTGAAGATATTACAAATATAATTATCAATGGTATGGAGAGTTTTAAAAAGCCATTTTTAGTGGATAATAATACTCTACATATCTCTATGAGTGTTGGAATCTCTCTCTATCCAAATGATGGAGATACTGCACACTCACTTCTAAAAAATGCGGATGCTGCAATGTATAAGGCAAAGCAGAACGGTAGAAATACTTACAGTTTTTATGATGAAGAGATGACAAAGAAAGCATATGAGAGAATTTTTTTAGAAACAGAACTGCGTAAAGCACTTAAAAACGATGAGTTAACAGTTTACTATCAACCACAGATGAATGCAGGTAATGAGAAGGTTGTTGGGATGGAAGCACTTGTTCGCTGGATACATCCTGAAATGGGCATGATATTTCCAGATAGGTTTATTCCTTTAGCTGAGTTGACTGGTATGATCGTATCGCTTGACAGAGTTGTAATGACTAAGGCAATCAAAGAGTTTAAAAAGTGGTACGAGTTGGGTTTAAACCCTGGAAAAATTTCTTTAAATCTTTCTATAAAACAGTTAGAAGAGGAGGATTTTTTTGACTTTATAAAAGAGTTAGTCGAATCTTCTGAGTGTTTATTTAAAAATATAGAGTTTGAAGTAACAGAAACACAAGTTATGAATAATCCAGAGGAGTCAATCTCTGCACTGAGAAAACTGAATGACTTAGGTATAAATATCTCTATAGATGATTTTGGAACAGGGTACTCCTCTTTATCTTATTTAAAAAGACTCCCTATTAATAAGTTAAAAATAGATAAATCATTTGTAGACAACCTTCCTAATGATCCAGAAGATTCAGCGATTACAAAAACAATTGTCAGTTTATGTAAAAGTTTGAGTTTAGATGTAATAGCAGAAGGTGTTGAGACTCAAGAGCAGAAAGAGTTTTTACTCGCAAATGGTTGTAGTTTAATACAAGGATATCTCTATTCGAAGCCTATTCCCGCTCAAGAGATGCAAAAGTTCTTAGAAAAATATAATAAAAGGTAGTGTATGAATAAAGAAGATTTTAATGAGGGTTTATTAGGCTTTTTAGATGCTTCACCAACACCGTTTCATGCGACTCGAAATATGTCTGCAATGTTTAGTAATGCAGGGTTTATAGAGTTATATGAGATTGATAAGTGGGAGTTAGAAGCTGGAAAGAAGTACTTTGTGACTCGTAATGACTCTTCTGTAATAGCGTTTAGTTATCCAAAAGAGGCGAAGAACTATGTAATGGTTGGAGCACACACAGACTCTCCAAATCTAAAACTCAAACCAAATCCAATCATAAAAGAGCACGGTATAGTAAAGTTTGGTGTTGAGCCTTATGGTGGACTTCTTTTAACCCCTTGGTTTGATAGGTCACTCTCTTTAGCAGGTCGTATAAGTTACTTAGATATGCAAGATGAACTTCAAGATATTCTTATAGATGTGCAGAAGTCTATAGCTACAATTCCTTCTCTTGCAATTCATTTGGATGATAAAGCAAATAAAGACAAAACAGTTAATAAGCAGACTGATATCTCTCCTATCTTAACAACAGATGAAGAGTTTGAGTTTGATACTTTTTTAAGATGGCAACTTGACCGTTTAGGACATCCTGATATAAAAGAGATTTATGCTAGTGAACTGAGTTTTTATGATACACAAAAAGCATCTTATATCGGACTTCATGATGATTTTATAGCGAGTGCACGACTAGATAATCTACTCTCATGTTATGTTGGTATGCTCTCTATCTGTAGTGTTGATTCTCATAAACCTATACTCTTTATCGCGAGTGATCATGAAGAGGTAGGGAGTGACTCTACAAGTGGAGCAGGGGGAAGCTTTTTAGAGAGTACACTTAGTAGAATGTTTAGTGATAAAGATGAGTATATGAAGATGGTACGAAGCTCTATAATGATTAGTGCAGATAATGCCCATGCTATTCATCCAAACTTCTCCTCTAAACATGATAGTAAACATGCACCGTATATAAACAAAGGTGTTGTTATAAAAGTAAATGCTAATCAGCGATATGCTTCAAACTCAACAACTATTTCTAAGTTTATGAATAGTGCAAAAGCTATAAATGAGCCTCTTCAACAGTTTGTAACTCGGAGTGATATGGGGTGTGGTTCTACAATCGGACCAATAACTGCAACACGTATAGGTGTTGAGACTATTGATGTTGGCCTTCCTACTTTAGGTATGCACTCTATTCGTGAGTTAGCCGGAAGTGATGATGCACTTTCACTCTACAAGATACTCGTGGCATTTAAGAACTAAATGGCAGCAGTAACACCAGAAGAGTTAAATCTATTAATAGAACAGACTTATAAAGTAGAGGGTGAGTTTAATGAGCTAAAAGCCTCTTATGTACACCTTCAAGATACAGTAGAAAAAGTAGTTGAGTTTCTTCCAAACGCTATCTGGATTGTTAACTCTGATAACACTATTTTTCTGCAAAACTCTCAGGCTCGAGAGCTCTGGGAACTACTCAAGCTTTTAGAGTATAAAACTGATGATTATGAGATAAAGTTTAACTCTAGTTCCTATCTTATAAAAAGTTCTACTTATAAAGATAAAATCATGCTCTCAGCAACTGATATAACAGAGCAAAAACGTAAAGAGAATCTTGCAACGATGGGGCAGATGGCTGCTCACCTCTCTCATGAGATACGAAACCCTATCGGTTCTATCTCTCTTTTAAGTTCAACTCTAAAAAAGAGGGTTATCGATAAAAATATTCCTATTGTTGAAGAGATTCAAAACTCTGTTGCAAGAATTGAGCGGATTATAAAAGCTACTTTGATGTTTTCAAAGGGTGTTGATGCAACTAAAAAAGAGTTTTTATGGAGTGAACTTAAGAAGTCTATTGATATGTCTATAGGTTACTATGCCTACTCAAAAGAGATAAAGTTTATATTTCCAGCGGGTGATTTTAAACTTAATGCAGATAAAGATCTTCTTGATATGCTTTTCTCAAACTTTATTATAAACGCCATTGATGCTATTGAGCTAGATGATGAGGAAGAGGGAGTTATAGAAATCACATATGAGAGTGATGCTAATTATCATATATTTTATATATATGATAGTGGTGTATCCATTGAAAATAAAAAAGATCTTTTTGAGGCTTTTAAAAGTACAAAAGTAAAGGGCAATGGTCTTGGACTTGTTCTATCTCGTCAGATTGCAGAGGCACACAATGGAACTGTTTCTCTGATGGATGGAGAAAAAAAATCTTTTGAGATAAAAATAGCAAAATAAAAAAAACCAGAAACTATTTGGAATAAATATTGCTACTTATCTCTAATATAAACTAGTGAGGATGATGTATGCAAGTTGATAACCGTAATATCTTCTCAATTTTAGAGTTTGTAAAAGTAGATAGTTTTAGTGTCGTTTGTCATTTTCGCTGTAATGAGACAGGGAAAAGAGTTGTCTCTTCTGTCGCATTTGAACCTTATGATGGAAAGATTGAACTTACATGGTTAGATATTGTACTGCGTCCTTTTGACTCTTATCAGAGATATTATCACACTCCCATTACAATTTATGCTCAAGATATTCACCATACCATCGTATTAAAAGCATTTGAAAAAGTTTCTCATCACTTTAGGTGGAGTGGAGAAAAAAACAGCTATATTTATATACGTTAAACTAAACAAGGAAAGAGATGAAAAAATTAGTAACAGTTCCAAGAGCGACTTTAGATATTTACAATTATGAAGAGAGTGGATTGAATATTTATGAGTTTGATGCAACAGAGTGCTCACCTCCTGAGCCAATGGTAAACACAATAGTATGTTTAGAATTACTTCAAACACCAAACGATAGATTGCAAGTAAAGTTTTTTCATGAACCAATGCCATTATATGATAGAGTAGGGGAGAGTTTTACACACACTTCACAAGAACTAGAAAGTGGAGATTTTCTAGTTACTTTTGAGAGAAGATAGAAACTCTTTAGCTTTTACCATTTGCGAATACGTAAATGACAAGAGCTACACTGTCTGAGAATTTGAGAGTAATCTTCTAAAGCATCATCCATATTCTCTTCATCAAGAGAGATTGGAATATCCTCTGCATACATGATAATCATCTTTGCTCGTTTTGCAGCAAATTTTTCAGCGTACTTCTCTTCTTTAGGAAGATATCTTTTAGCATGATTGTTATCTAAGAGTTTCATAGCTTCTTTTAAGTTAACAACACCCTTTTTCATCATTGCAGGTTTTGCATAAAAACCACCTTTTTGTATCATCTCCATAGAGCGTAACATCTCTCGCATATTTGCTTTGAGTTGTGCCTCCTCTAGAGTGGAGTTGGCTTGTAGATTACTAACAAAGAGTAAGCTAATAAGAACTAATAAACTTTTTTTCATTGTAGAATCCTTTTAGTATTGAATAACTTCTTTAGTATAATCTGCAAGTGCTAATGTCGTAGTAGTGTTTTTAAGCATTTTTTTAGCCTTACGCTTTCCACCAAATTGCTCTTTGAGTTCTGGTTTAAAAGCTTTAAAGAACTGTTGAAATTTATCATTACCTAAGATGGCTACAGCCCATAGAGTGTCATCTTCGTGATGCTCTAAAACTACAGAAGCTAAAGGCTGTGGTGCTGGACCTGCGATAACTTTACACCCTTTTTGAGGATCATAAGCTGAAAGGTGAGAACCACAGACTATTACATTGTCTTGTTTACAAGCCATAGTTTTTTTTCCTGTTCCAAGATAGGAGATAAAAGTATCACTCTTATTTACATGTGTAAGTTGATGCGGACATATTCCACTATAAGCGACAATATTTTTCTCCTTACCAACACCACCATTCCATATGTACTCAGTTCCATCTTCATCTTTGAGTGTTACTTTTGTATCTGTTGCTCTTGGAAGAGCAAGTAAGATACAAGTTGTAGCAACATGAGGATAGTTAAAGACATAGTTTTTCTCTTTTTCAAGAGTAGAGGCTAGGATAGGATTTCCTTCTTCATCTACAAGCTGTACTTTCTCATATGTTTCAAAGAGAGTACCATCATCGGCATGGAGAGTGCCATCTATCATTGATGGATAGATGGCAATTACACTACCCGTTGCTAAAACTTTTAAAAAATTTCTTCTTTGCATTTTATTCCTTTAGTAGCAGTATAGATTATGCATTAAACATATCTCTATACATACCTTTTGCCCATTCCATCAGAGCTTTACCATTGTTTGTTCCTACTTTTCCTCTCCACTCTTGGCTAAGATCAACATTTGTAAATCCTGCAAGTGTTTTTCCTTTGTACTTATACTCAGCACGCACTGAAATAGCATGACTTGGTTGTGCTGAAACAGCAGAGTAACATACAGTCAGTGGTGATTTCCAGTCAATAGTTACACCTGTTTTAATACGCTCAGCGATAAGTTTACCTAAGTAGTTTCCTTCAGAGTTCGCAGTATTACCAGACTTTGAGTAACCCATAGGACGTGCATCACCTGCAACAAAGATATTTTTCTCACCAACAACTTCGTAAGTAAAAGGATCAATATCTCCTTCCATTTTATTATAAAGAGTATCTTTTGCTACACCACAAACTTCAAGAAGTTTCGCACCACGTACATGTGGGTAAAAAGCTGCATCAGCAAACTCATACTCATCATCAAACTCACCAGCTACTACTACTTTTTTATCAACATCTATACTCATAATTTTAGCATTTGGTACATAAGTGATGTAATCTTTATACATCTCATCAAATGAGGACTGGAATCCCTCTTTTTTGATTGTGATGTCTGGATTTTCATCTAAAAGAATTACTTTTCCGGGAATATCATTTTTCTTAAAGTAATCAGCGATAAGACATGCTCTCTCATATGGAGCTGGAAGACAACGGTAGTTTCCACCAGGAACTGTTAATATAAAGTTACCCTCTTCAAAATCTTCTAGTTTAGTCTTAAGAGTAATATGTTCACTTCCTGGAATAAACGCTGCCGGATAGTCACGACGTAGTACATGTTCAGTTTCAAGATCAACACCCCATGCAGAGTAGTCGTAGTCAATTCCTGGTGCAAGTACTAAATAGTCATATTTTATGTCACCATTACTTGTTTTAAGAACTCTGTTTGCTTTATCAACACCTATTGCAGTTGCATTAAAGTATGTATAGCCATTTTCGCGAGAAGCTTGAAGGTAATCGTGTGTTAGAAATTCTAAATCAACAGCACCAACTAAGTAGAGATTACTAATAGGGCAAGAGATAAACTCTGTTCTCTGTTCAACAAGAACAACATCTGCATCCGGACCATACTTCTTAGTATACTTTGCAACAGAGAGTCCGGACCATCCGCCACCAACAACAACTACACGAGGACCTTTTGCTGAAGGAATAAGAGCGGGAGTACCACTACCAACACTACTAACTAGCCCAGTAGCAGGAGCTGAAGGCTTTGCTTCTTTTGTAGGCCCACAACCTACAACAGCTGTTGCAGCTGCTAAACTTAATGTCGTTACCTTTAATAGTTCTCTTCGATTCATAATAATTCCTTATATAACTTGAGTTGAGAAAATGATACTAATATAAGTTTAAGTAATTCTTAAAACCATATTTCTCATACTAATAGTGTAAAATATAACACTCTTGTGATAAAAAAAGTGATAAAAATTATATAAAAATAATTATAAAACCCTTTCTCATCCATTATCCATTTTTTACTACAATAAGTTTTTAATTTATAAGGCTTACAATGAAACAATTTTTATCGTTTATCGGTTCTATGAAAACTATGGCACTGCTTATGCTCATTTTTGCATTTTCAATTGGATATGCAACTATTATAGAGAATGACTTTGGTACTATGACTGCAAAGGCAGAGATATATAATGCAAGATGGTTTGAAGCACTTATGGGGCTCTTAGCACTTAATCTTTCACTAAATATCTATAACTATAAGATGTATACTCTTAAAAAAGCTCCAATCTTTCTTTTCCATATTGGGTTTTTAGTCATTCTTTTTGGTGCAGCCGTGACTCGTTATGTAGGATTTGAAGGAAATATGCATATCCGTGAGGGTATGAGTGCCTCTTCTATCACAAGTGCAGAGACTTTTGTGACACTTAGTGCGCAAAATGCAACACAACAGGAGGAGTCTTCACATCCACTTTTCCTCTCAAAAAGATCACCAAATACTTTGGAAGAGTCTGTAAATCTAGATGGCAAAACTATCTCAATGAAACTGATAGAGTATATTCCAGATGCTGTTGAAACTTTAGTAGAGGATAAAGTAGATGGAAAACCAGTTGCAAAGTTTATGGTTACTTCAGATGCTCAGGGTAAACCTGTAACTCTAGAAGAGGGTATGTACTTTGATGGCGGTGATTTTATCATCGATTTTAATTCGGGTGAAACTTTTACTAAACCTGTAGTGGGTATGAGTTTAGAGGGTGATACTCTCTATATGAGTCATCCTCAAACACTTTCATACTTTAGAATGGCTGATAGAGAGAAAGGGAGTTTAGTCGCTACACAAAAAGAGCCTTTAAACCAAAGAGTTCTTTACAGTCTAGAGAGTGGTAGTAGTTTTGTACTTCGTGACTTTATGCCATTAGCGAGTAAAAAACTTGTAAGTAGTGATAGCCTGCAGATGAACCGTAAGATGCAGATGAACTCCTCTGGTGTTGATGCTCTTCGTTTTAATGTAACAGTAGGTGATAAAACGAAAGAGGCTGTAGTCTATGGTAAAAAGGGAATTATTGCTGTTCCTACAAACATAGCGTTTGGAGATACTCAAGTGAGCATCTCTTATGGTGCAAAAACTATTACACTTCCATTTCGTATAAAACTTTTAGACTTTCAACTCGATCGTTACCCTGGTTCAATGAGTCCTGCTTCATATGCAAGTGAAGTTGTTTTGATAGACAAAGAACAAGGAGTAGAGATGCCATATAGAATTTTTATGAACAACATCTTAGAGCATCGTGGATATAGATTTTTTCAAGCCTCATATGATAGAGATGAGAAAGGGACTGTTCTCTCTGTAAACAATGACCCTGGAACACTCCCTTCATACATTGGATACCTTCTTTTAGCTATAGGGATGTTCTGGTCACTCTTTTCTAAGAAACACCGCTTCTCAAAACTAGCAGCTAAAGCAAAAAAAGCGAGTGAG
>JAMORO010000006.1 GCA_027063505.1 Sulfurimonas sp. | reverse complement strand
ATAAGCTCTGCATTTTTAAGTATGACAAGTTCTAACTCTTCGGTATGCACTAACTGTTTCCTGCTGTTTTTTTATGGCGAAATTATACAGTGTTCAAACTTTGAACTGTATTAAATCACTTGGTGCTGCTTTAGCCTCACCTATTTCTCATAAACACTATAAAACCGTCTATCCGCATCTCTAAGTCCAGCTTTTAAAGCATTGTTCTTAATATACTCATAAGTCACCCAGAAATGTTTCTCATCTCTTATCGCCTTATCAAAATAATCTTTGAAAGCTCTGCATTTTGAACCAACAGTAGATGAATATGATTTGGCATTATGCTAAAAGTTATTATTTTACATAAACTTTTTTTGTTTGGGTTGTTTTATCTGAAAGTAGTTTTTTGACAAACTCATCTGTGCTATCTTTTGTTCTAAAGGTGATGAATTGATAATGCGAGATTTGATTTATGTGAGGAAGATTTGAGTGCATAGAGGTCCTTTTGTTTTTATCGACATCAAGGTGCACCTAAAGGAGCACATCCAAGAACACTACTTCGAATGTGTGGCTTTTAGTGCTAAAACACAACTTAGAAAAAAACTTTTGACTAAAGTCTTATGCCAAATTTCACTAAATGAAATTTGGTAAATTTTTTTCTGTAGCCTCACCTATACCTTCTAAAAACTTTCTCAAAATCTATCTCTACCTCGCATAGAGCATTTTCAAAACGATAACTCTCTTTTGAGAAGTCTCCTTGCTTTATGAACTTTGCATTTTCGTTTTTATAGATTTTTGCACTTAAATCATCTGGATAAATTAAGATATAATACTTCACTAACTCTGCTTCATATATGTCAAACTTGTACTGCTCATCTCTTTTTGCTGTTGATTTACTGATGATTTCTACAACTATTTCTGGTGCTTTTGTGAGATAGCTATCATTTTGTTCATCACATACCACTACAACATCTGGTCTCAAAATAGTGTCATTATGTACTTTATAGTCCACTTCACCTAAGACTTCGCACTTGAGACACTCATCAAGTTGTTCATCAAGTTGTCGGATTATTTTTGTTGCCAAACCCTGATGTTTACGCATAGGTGCCGGTGCCATTGCCAAAGGTACTCCATCTATAAGTTCCCAGTCACCTTCCCACTGCATATAGTCACTATATGTATAATTAATATCTTCTAATTTTAATGCACCCATTATGATATCCTTTTAAATCTATCTGTAATTATAGCATTATCCACAGACTGTAGCCTCACCTGTTACTTCTTCGACATCATGGTGCACCTACAGAAAAAAATTTAGTTTTTTTCTAAGTTGTGCTTTAGCACTAAAAGGAGTACATCCGACACCTGCATAGTAATTATGCTATAATACTTCATATTTAAATATATATTTTTACATGGAGTATAGTATGGTTACATATGCAAAAGAAGAGATAGTTGGCATAACAGAACTCGGGAAATCCCTTGGTAGTTACCTCGATAAGATAACAAGTAAGATATTTCCAAAAATAGCTATCATCAGAAGAAACAAGCCTGAGGCAGTCATAATTCCTATAGAAGAGTATGAGCTTTTGCAAAATGCTTATGATAGACTAGAACAACAAGAGATAGAAGAGATCCTTTCTACTATGACAAAGGAAGAGTCTAAGGTTTCACACTCTAAGAGTATCTGCATAGAGATTTAGTGTGAAAAAAGATATTAAACTCACTTACCTAAAAAAAGCAACAAAATTTCTTACGAAAAATACTCATATACTTTTAGAAGCACAGGTTGATGAGCTACTTATTAACTTCATCAAGAAAAAATATTACAATATTGATATAAATATTGACTTTAAGCAGATGAAAGGGAAATACTCTGATGTTTATCGTATTAGAAAAGGTGATGTAAGAATAATTGTACGCCTTATTGACGATGAAATTATCATTGAAGCAATAATAACAGATATTGGATTTCGCGGAGATATATACAAATAAATTTTCTCTTCTGATATGTAGCTTATAAACTTCACAGTCATTACTGGTGATCCTAAAGGATCACATCCTAGACTCCTTCCGATATATGGCTTATAGTGTTAAAGCACATTTTAAGTTTATAACAAATAAACTATAATTTTCTTACCTGCAAAAAGGATTCTCTTGAAGATATTTACTATACTCCTCCTTATAACTTCTCTCTTGAGTGCTATAGACATAAACAGTGCAAGTACCTCCGAACTTATAACTCTTCATGGCATTGGTCCAAAAAAAGCTGAAGCTATCATAAACTATAGAGCTACCCACTGTTTTAAAACAGTAGAATCCATAGTAGAGGTAAAAGGAATAGGGAAAAAGACTTTAGAGAAAAACAGAGCTAATTTGAAAGTTGGGAAGTGTAGAGAGTAACTTCATCTTGAACTTTTATGACAAGTTCTTTTAACAGATTGTTTTTATCATTTTATTTAAGTTTTCTCTATCTCGCCGGTCTAAAGTTCCAATCTTAGTTATTATAAACTCTTTTTCTATAGTTGCTATAGATGCTTTGAAGATGGAAGGTTTTAGTAAACCTGCATTTGTATACTCAAGTAACTCTCTTTCAAAGTTTTGTTTAGAACTTACACTACTCGATATCGCTAAAATAAGAAGAGTATCTCTTGTATTGTTATTGTAGTAGTCTGAAGAAACCACAACAGCTGGTCGTGCTTTATACTTAAGACTACTTGCAAATGGAAACTTTACTATTACAACATCATATTGAAAGATATTTGTCATACACACTATCCTCTTCATTATCCCAAATTTTTTCTAAAGAAGTCTCTGAAATAGATATAAAATCATTTTCCTCTCTCGTATCACTTTTGACTTCATATTTTTTTACTATACCATCTTTCAAACTGTTTATAATGTTTAAAACTATATCTAGCTTAGAATCTTCTATCTCAAGTTGCAAAGTTTTCATATGTTTCTCCTGACTATTACTATTAAAATATTCAAAGTGTAAACTTTCTCTTTTATATTTTCAAATCTACTTACAATTATAACATCACTTATATTTTTAAATGCTTCTAAACCTATTGTAACTTTAGAGTTATCTAAGCATGATTTCATTTCAAGTCTATAAATGACTACTACTTCGGATGTGTGGCTTCAGCTTCACCCAAAACATCATAAACACTCTTTTCACTTTTTAACTGCACCACAAACTCCACTCTTCTTGCTCTCTCTTTAGTCTGCATTTTAGAAAACGCCATTCCATTTGCTCGGAGGTACTTCTCTAACCATTTTCTATCTTTTACACTCAGAGTATCTTCTAACGAGTAACAGAAGGAGAGCACTCTGTAGGCTCTCTCTTGTGAGAGTTGCATGTTTTTCAGATAGATCTCTTTTGGAGATTCACTCCCTTTCCAGCTATCTGAAGTGTGTCCTTCTACTCTGAGTTCATAGATAGAGTCTCTATACTCTTGTGAAGTGAGTATCTTTATATACCTAGGGAAAAACTCTCTAAGCACTGCTTTAAACTCATCTTTTATCTCACTTTTACTAACATCAAAGAGAAGTTCAGGAGAAGCAAAAACTATGCTGTTCTCTTTGGTGATGCTCGCATGCCACTCCTCTAAGTCATCCTCAAACTCACTAAAAAGTGCCTCATTAAGATTTACTTTTGTGTCTCTGTACTCTAAAACCACATCTTTCATAGCCTGTTTTTCAGACTCAACTTTCACCATAAAACTAATGGCAATAAAGAGAAATATCAGCATCAACCCCGACATCATATCTGAGATGCTTATCCACTCCCTATTCACCCTCTCTATCCCTCTTTTTACTGAACTTCTGGACTATGGAGAGAATAGTTGAGACACTCATCCCTACTATGGAGGTAAAAAAGGCCGTCTTTAAACCCATCAATATATCATTTACACTATTGACAATGTCATCAGGGTTAAAGGCTTGTAACCCTATAAATATCCCCACAAATGTTCCAAGAACACCAACACTTACTATCTGACTCTTAAGGTCTTTACCTGTGGTGTGGTCAAGGAAACCGAGTACGAAGATGATGATTACAAAGAGTATGTTTATGGGGTCAAGTAGAACCTCCATAAGAGCTGCTTGAGGAGTCTG
This sequence comes from Sulfurimonas sp., assembly GCA_027063505.1. Taxonomy (GTDB): domain Bacteria; phylum Campylobacterota; class Campylobacteria; order Campylobacterales; family Sulfurimonadaceae; genus Sulfurimonas. Next base: position 44,511 of record JAMORO010000006.1, on the reverse strand, counting down.
CTGTGGTTGAGGAGCAACACTACAAACACCAAGAGTAAGGGATGCTCTGTTGCTTGTGATAATTTTTTTACTTATCCCCTCTATCTTCGCCAACTCATCTATGCTCTTAAAACATTGATGTTCCTCTCTATAAGCGATGATTTTTTGAGATTTTGCTTTACCTATGCCGTTGAGTTCTAAGAGCTCATCTGCTGTGGCACTATTTAACTCTATAAGTGCGAAAAGATGGAGAGTAGTAAGGAGAAAAAGTGTTATATATTTTAAGATGCTATACCCTTTCAGTTTTTAAAAGTATAACACTTTATAAAACTTTTGGGTATCTTTAGTGTAAAAAGTGAACTATTTTAACTCAAGAGTATAGGTAATAGACAGATTATCTTTTTTTTAACTCATTTGTTAAGTCTAGATACACTTTAGCATACATCCCAGGGAAAACCATATCGTTTGTTTTTTCAAAATGAATACGGATTTTAAATGTATGTGCCAAAGGGTTTGCACTTGGGACAACTGCTTTTATGTATCCAGATGCCTTATACCCAAGTGAAGGGATTTTAATATCTACTACTTTGTTACGACGAACATACTTCAAGTCAGACTCTGCAACTTCTGCTTCAACCTCTAAATGATCCATATCTACAAGTATCATCGTAAGCATACCAGGTGCTACCATATCACCCACACGAATACGTTTATCTACTAAGATACCATTGTTTGGTGCTTGTACTTTTAAGTAGCCGGCTATCGTTGCAAACTGTTTTGTTTTCTCACTCGCCTGTTTAACAAGAACCTGTGCAGACTCTATGGATGCAGAGATATTCTCTATATTGTCATTCATCTCTAAAAGGTCTGATTTAAAGTTTGCAGGAGACATCTTCTTTCTATCGCGTTTGAGTCTTCGTTTCTGTTTTTTAAAGATATGAAGTCGTGTCTGATAGACATCTACCATAAGCTTTGCTTGTTCTAGGGCTAAGTCTGCTTGAGACTCCATGATGTCAAACTCTGCTGATTCTAGTTCAAAGAGAACATCTTCTCGCTCAACCATATCCCCAACTTCAAAGTTGATTTTTTTCACATACCCCATATATCTTGCTGTCATCATCTTTTGGTTATTTGATATGACTGTTCCCGTTAGCACTAACTCAGCACTAAAAAGAGTAGTTGCAGTTAAAATAAGCGAGAGTAGAAGTATATATGCTTTCATTATCTTACCACTTACGGATTTCTCTATGGCATTTCATACACTGATCCATAATTTTTGTATAGGCTTGAACTGCTTGGGTTGCATCCCCTGACTTAAAACGCTGTAGAATTGTTAATGCTTTTTTATTTATCTTTTTTACTGTTTTGTTCGTCATCTGGAATTTTTTATCCATATACTTTTCCATAACATCTTGTTTACTTGTCTCTTCAATAGGAGGTCTTACCTTCTCTATAGTAGTAGTTAAAGTCTCAACACCTGATGCAACAGTATCGTAGTTATTATAGAAAAAACCACTCTGTATTACATTCATAGCATGTGCCATTGTATTCATATCTTTGATTCTATCTTCTTGCGTGTATGGTTTGGCCTGAAGTAAGCTCCCTATTACAACTAATCCTAAAAGTATTTTTTTCATTGACTATCCCTTTAATTTCAAATTGAAAATATTATAACTAAATAATTTAAAATTATAAAACTATTGTCCCTTTCTTGGAATTAGAAATAAATATTTTATAAATATCTACACAAAAGATAAAAATTAAGAAAACTTCAACTATAATTTAAGCAACTTAGTTTCAAAGTAAAAAAGGGAAATCCATGATAAAAATAGTTACAAGTATGTTACTCTTAAGTGTAAGTTTACTACAGGCCCAAGACAACAGTGTAAATATCCATATGCCAAAAGTTCCAGAAGTACCAAAAGTGGAGGCAGTTGTACCAAAGCTTACCATTATAAATGCACCAACTTCACAAACAAATGCTGAGATAGTGGCTAATGCTACAAAAGATAAAACGGTAGTTTTTAGTAACCGTGTAGCTCCATTTATGCTCCATAAAGATGAGAACATCAACAAAGATGCAAACAAGACTATAGAGGTCGGAGATATAAACAATGGAAAAGTAACAGCATATCTTCATGCACCACTTATGAGCACACAAGAGGTTCAAAAAGTTTTAGAGAGTGCAGGATTTAATATACTCACAACATATAAAGTAGATAAAAAAGGCTTAGTAACTTCTCTTGTTTTTACAAATGAAGCGATTCAAAAAGCTGCTGCTAAAACCAATCGTGGTTTTGCAAGTACGCTGAGAGTCACTGTTGATACAAAAGACAGACTCATTAGCATCTCAAACCCTATATATCTGATGAAAGCTTTTATGCAAGAGGAGTATGATGCACAACTAGCAGAAAAGACACTCCAAACTCTTCGTGAGAGCTTTACAACACTTGAAAACTCTACAGAACTTGTCAAGTTTAGAATACTTAAGCACTTTAAATTTATGGAGGGGATGCCTACATATAACGATATGATTCATATCAAGAAAGCTTCAAATGAAACACTTTTACAACGTGCTAAAAAGAGTAAAAAACTACTCTACTCACAGACTCTTGCAAATGGTTCTATAGTAGTAGGGGTAAAACTCTCAAAACGTACTACAAAGTTTATCAAAAAGACAGGCTATCAAAATGCAGGTCTCCTACCATACCCTGTTCTAATCGAAAATGGCGAGGTCAAAATACTTGATCCTAAATACTATATAGCAGTTATGTATCCTACGTTGAAAATGTCACAGTTTATGAAAATAGCAACTGTTCCAGGAGCAATTACAAAAGATATAGATAAGATTTTCAGATAATTAAACTGTTACCATTTCACAGTTAAAAGTGGCTAATTTGCATAATGTAAAATAATTTTTATTTATAAAACAATTTTAAGTTTTTCTTTAGCTTCAAAGGGTTATAGTTTTTCAGACTTAACTCAAAAAAGGAAAGAAAATGACAAAAAAATTACTATTAAGTACAGTTGCTGCTTTAGCACTAACAACTACTTTATCTGCAGACTTTAGCTTTGGAGACATGTTTAAAGATATGAAAGATGGAATGACTTCTATGAGTCATGATGCTAAAGATGTATCTCAATCAGCAGTAGATGGTGGTGTTGAAGTTTCTAAAAGTGGTGAGCGCACTGTTACAAGTGTAAGCCATGATGCAAAAGATTCATCTGTTAAGATGAGTGATGATATGAAAACAAGTGAAATAGCTACAGTTAAAAGTGGTTCAGACACTACAACTGGTATCTCTAAAGATGTAAGAGATTCTACTATTGAAGTTGCTGAGGATTCTAAAGACTCTATCTCTAACACTACAAGAGACTTCAAAGATAGTTCTACAATGGCAACAAAAGATTTCAAAGACTCTACAGTTGCAGTATCTCACGATGTTAATGATGCAGCCAAAACTACATCTAACAACTTAAACGATTCTACTAAAACTACTTCAAATAACTTCAACGACTCTACTAAAACAGTTTCTGGAGATATTAGAACAACAAGTACTACTGCATCAAATGATTTGAGAGACTCTTCAAATACTGCAACAAACAATGCAAATGATTCTACTAAAACAGTTTCATCAAATGCAAATGATAGTACAAAAACTATCTCTAACAATGCAAATGACTCTACAAAAACAGTTTCAAAAAACATCAACTCTGATGATTACAAAGACTACTTAAGATTAAAAGCTAAATACGAAAAAGGTAGCCTTTAATCTCTAACTATTTTTCCAAGTAATTACTTGGAAAAATACTATTTCGTAGGATTCCCATGATGTACTTCAGGGGCAATCTCACTTACATCCATATGCTCTTCGTTTAATCCCTCTCCCTCTTCACAAACAACACCACCATTTTGAGGACAAATAGCCTCTGCTTTTGCCATAAGAACTGGTATGTAAAAGAGTGATACAGCAGTTGATGCCATACTTCCAAAGATAAGTGCTATACCTAAACCACCGAAAATAGGGTCAGTTGCTAAGAGTAATGAACCGAGTATAATCGCTACTGCAGTAAGTAAAATAGGTTTTGCCCGTGTTGCAGTAGAGATAGCAATAGCACGATTTTTCTCAATACCACTCTCGATAAGAGACTTTGTAAAGTCTATAAGAAGAAGTGAACTTCTCGCACTAATCCCCATCAGAGAGATAAACCCAATAAGTGAAGTAGCTGTAAGATAGAAGTGTACACCTGTAATAAAATATAAAAAGATTATATCTGTAATAAAGTGCCCAATAATAACCCCGATGATAGATAAAAAACTTCCCACTAAAACTATGCCACTCAAAGCAAAAGATTTATAATAAACAACCATAAGAAGGAACATTAACACAAGAGCAGAGATAAAAGCACCCCCTAAGTCTCTAAAAGTGTCTAGAGAAACCTTCATCTCCCCATCCCATCTAATAAGAACTTTCTCTCTTGTCTCTCTATCTACTAGAGCCAAGTCAAACATATAAGTACTCGCTCCCGTTAAACGCTCTACCTCAAAACGGTGTTCTAGTTTTTTAATCATAATCTCACGTGCATCCATCAGAGGATAGACTTGAGAGACAAGGTCACACTCGGCAGTCACTGAGACCATGTTTTTCATATTTTTTTTATAAATAGTCGGATCGGCTACAGTCTCTACAATCTCTACAACCTCTTTTACCGGAACCATAATACCTTGACGGTTTAAGAGTTTCAGACGAGAGAGTTTTAACTCTAACTGCTCCTTAGTTGCACTATCAAGAGTCCGAGTCTCTTTATCAAGTGAGACATAGATAGGGATTTGATCCTGCTGCTGTGTAGAGTTCTTGGTAGCGACTACACTCCCTTTAAACGCCATGTAGAGTACGTTACTCACCTGATCTACCGAAAGGTTTGAACTTATAATTTTTGCTACATTTGGAATGATTTCTAGTTTTGTGTGTACATCATCTTGCATAATATCTATATCTACTAAACCCTCCGTCTCCTCAAACGATGCTTTTACATCTTTTGAGATTTCACGAAGTAAGAGAGCATTTTTTCCATAAATATTGACCACGACTGTGGCAAAAGTTGGAGGACCCGAAGGCATCTCCACAAAACGAATAGATGAGTTTTTATAGAGTGCTTCACACTTACTTTGAATCACTGGGCGTAAACGGTGTACCATCATATAAGAGGTCTCTTCTCTATGATGTTTATCACTTAAGTTTATAACTATCTCTGCTTGATTTTTTAGAGACTTAAAAGCACTCCCTTTTACAAGCCCCGCATAATCAAGTGGTGCACCACTCCCGAGAAAAATCTCCATGTTCTTTACTGCACTCTCTTGACGCATCACACTCATAACACACTCTGAGACCTCTTTTGTCTGCTCTATTGTCGAGTTTGTTGCTGTATCTACATAGATACTATAAGTATTAGCACTCTTTCCTGGAAGCATTTTTGCTAAAACTATCTTTGTTGGTATCATAGCAATAGCAAAGATTAAAAATCCTAAAACTATAAAGCCTACTTTTCTCTGCTTCTTTTTTGAAGTCACTATGTTATATATTTTTTCTTCAAAATTCATTAGTGAGTTCCTTTCGTTCGTTTAATAAGCTTTTTTGCAAGGTAGGGAGCAAAAACATATGCGACAAAGAGAGAGACTCCAAGGGCGACAGGAACATTTAGCGGTATGGGAAGCATAAACTGTCCCATCATCCCACCAACAAAAGCCATAGGAATCATCGTAAGCATAATAGCAATAGTAGCGATGTTTGTAGAGGGACCTATCTCATCTGTGGCCTCTATGATTATCCTATCAAAACTATGATCTGCTGTCTCTTTAAGGTGCATCCTTCTATGAATATTTTCTATAACTATAATAGCATCATCGACAATGAGTCCAAGTGAGAGTAGAAATGCAAAAAGAGTAATCCTGTTTATGGTTTGGTCTGTCATATAGGCGATAAAAAGAGTCGCTGCTAAAATCATAGGCACAGCGATGGTAACCACTAAAGACTCTCTCCATCCTAAAAATGGAATCAAAATAAGAGAGATAATAGCAATAGTTAAGACAAGGTGATGCACAAGTTCATTTACGGCTTCATTTGCTCTCTCCCCATAGTTACGAGTTATAATGTATCCTAGTCCATTCTTCTCTAGTGCCTCATCATACTCCTCTAGTGTCTCGAGTACGGACTCAGCTAAGTGCACAGCATTTGTCCCTTTTAACTTCGAAACACTCAGTGTTACCTGATCCTGTGTACCACTTAACGGTGAGCCATCTGCTTTATAAGATATAAGTGCCTCTTGATAGTTTTGAATGTCATAGTAGTACTCAACATGGGCCAAATCTTTTAAGTAGATAAGTGAACCCATATACTTTGCCACAATGAGGTTCTGTAGATCTCCAATGGAGTTAATGGCGTTTTTCACACCAAAAACTATAAGCTTATTCTCTTTAGTTGGAACATCAATCTCAGGAGCATTTTTAGCGATAGCCTGAATGGCTTTTACAACTTGCCCTATAGAGATACGATAGGCGGAGAGTTTATCTAAGTCAAGGAGAACATTAAACTGTGGTTTTTTTGCCCCCTTGAGTGTTGTTTTAGAGATGTTTTCAATGGCGTTTATATCCTGCTGTATATCTTTTATCTGCTTATATAACTTTATATGGTCTATCCCTAACTCCTCTTTTTTATAAAAGGCCACAGTAACGATAGGCACATCGATATCTATGTCAAAAGGTTTGACTATAGGCATCATCGAGCCACCAGGGATAGAGTCCATGTTCTGCATAACTTTATCGTAGAGTTTTAGGTTTGAGCTCTCTCTATCTTCACCAATCTTATACTGGATATTTAACATTCCAACATTATGCATAGCAGTAGAGTAGATATCTTTAATCCCTTTAATCTCACTAATACGCCGCTCTAAAGGTTTTAAAATGGCATTGTTTATCTCATCGGGGGAAGCACCTGGCATAGGGACTATGATAGAACCACCACTTACAGCGATTTGAGGATCCTCCTCACGAGGCATAACTTCTAATGAGATGTAACCTAAAGAGAGGATAGCAAAAGCTAAGATAGCTGTGAGAGGATTATTTAAAAACCCTTTTGAGAGATACCCTGCAATATTTTTTATTTTTAAGTCTGACTCTTTTTTCATCTAGTTTATACCAACATAGACCGCATATGAGTTTTGAAGATCTTTTATAATAGTTTGAATATCTTTCTCTGTTATCTCATTTTCAACAGCATCATCTGCAAGAATTTGCATAAACTTTGCACCATTTGGCTGGAGTCCAAGTTGCGGAATATTCTCCTCTACCCATCGCATTTTTCTAAGTTTTGCATAGCTTATTACATCGTTAAAAAAAGTTTGTGAATCCTCATATACTTTATCTTTTAACTGCAATAAATTTTTATACTGATAATCATCGAGACCATATTTACGAAGCTCTTGGAGAAGATTATCATTTACACTATAGTGTGTCGCTTTTTTTAGATACTGAGAAGAGTGAGAGAGCACAACTTTTTCATTGTCTAACATCATATAGCTCAATACTTCAACATTATAAAAATCACTTTTAATCGCCATTTTTAAAGCTGCTTCTATGTTTTTTATCTCTTTTTCATTTAGAAGTGTTGAGTGCTTACGGAAAACATCAGTACTATTATCCTCTTTATAAGTGATAATATAATCAACTTTTGGAACTATTTTTTTCACTTGATTCAAATTAATTTTTGTATTTTTATACTCAAAAAAAAATCTATCTTTTTTTTCTGCAGTAGTTGTAATTAATACAAATAAAATTACAAGCACAGAAAGCTTACTTAATATATCTAACCATTTCATGTTAACCCCTTGTTATAATTTTATTTTATATCATAATTTTAAAAATATCCTTTTATCCTCCCTTTTTCATAGATATTAAAGCTTTTTTTACTTATTTACACAAATTTCTTCTAAATAATAATTAAAGACTATAGATAAAGGAATTAAATTACAATAAGCTGTTATTATTATTATAAATTTTAATAGAATATCAAGGAGAGATTATATGAAATTCACTTTATTGGCAGTACTTATATTCACATATTTAGGACTTAGTTTAGATGCAAAAGATATTGATGCATCACTACTAGTTAAGAAGGGCGATATCTCTTATGAGAAATCATCAACAGAACCATTTGAGGGAAATGCCTACTTCTTCTTTGAAAATGGAAAAACAAAAAAAATAGTTCCTTATCATCAGGGGCAAATTGATGGAAGACTTTTAGAGTGGAGAGATAATGGAACAAAAAAGACTACTGCTTATTTTCGTAAAGGGAAACAGGATGGTGAGTACATTGGAACATACTCAAATGGAAAGAAATCTATCATCGCTTACTTCCGTCAAGGGAAACAGGAAGGAGAAGTAACAACTTGGTATATAAATGGAAAGAAAAAAAGTTCTTCATACTATAAAAATAATCTTCAAGATGGAGAGTCAAGAACTTGGTATGACAACGGAAAGCTAAAATCTCTCTCATTTTATGTAGATGGAAAAAAATCTGGTACCTTTAAAGAGTGGTATCCAAATGGTCAACTCTCAGCTGAAGCGATATACAGTAATAACAAAATTATTGGTACTCCTCGATTTTGGAAACAAAACGGTACTATAATTGCTAACAATTAGCATATAACTAGCTAGGACAACATATGCCACTTCAAAAACGCAGTGCTCTTTGCACCGCAAACTTTATCGTTATATCTTTCATCCCTATAGCCTTTTTCGTATCAATGGTTCTTGGGTACGTAGGAGTGATCTCACTCAATGTACCTATCCATTCACTTGGAGTCATTGGCTTTATACTTTTCATATTTCTACTTTTCATCCCTCATAATGCGAACTACTCTATCTGTAATATGCGATCAACATATGAGCATCTAAATGCAAATCTGAGAACAGAGCTAAAAGAGACCTCTCTTACAATAGAGCAAGAGACTAAATCTGTTCTTGATATAAATAAATATATCAGCACATACTACACAAACATCAGAAATGGAAACTTTGTCTCTGTAGCCTCTTCTATCTTTCCTATGCTTGGAATACTCGGAACATTTGTAGCCATTGCACTCTCTATGCCTGACTTTTCAGTCAGTGACTCAGAGGCCCTTGACCATGAGATATCACTTCTTCTCAGTGGTGTTGGTTCTGCTTTCTTCGCTTCTATTTACGGTATCTTATTATCTCTTATCTGGACCTACTTTGAAAAACGTGGTTTGAGTAAGATAGATCACTATTTTGCTGAGATAAAAAAAGAGTATCACAAAGATATCTGGACACAAGAAGAGTTAAACATCCATAAATACCGACAAGATGACATATCAAAAGATCAGTATATCAGTGCCCTCAAAGAGATTTTTAATATAGACTTTATCCAACAGCTCAACCAAGAGCATATTACTAACTTTAAAACAGTGATGCAGGAGACAACGACAAACTTCACAACACTCTCCCAAAACTTACAAGAGACCTCTCGTGAGTTAAGAGAGTCTCTCCAAGCGATGAACACAAGTACCAATGCTATCACAGCCCAAAACAACATAAATAAAACACTCGTAGACTTTACAGTTGCTACACGCTCTTTTGATAAAACATCAAAAGCTTTTAGTGAACAACTCAATGACTCGCTCAACCATACCTTTGATAGAATAGATACAGAAGTAGGTGAGATAGTTATACAACTCGCAGATTTTGCAGCACATGTTAGCTTAGAGAGCAAAGAGGTTCAAGAGTCTATCTCCAAGTACCATCGCATGGTTGCAGACCATGTAAAACTTCGATAGAGTCGTTTAATGTTTTATAAAAATGATAAGAGTGAAGATTCAAATTTTTGGTTATCTTATGCCGATTTAATGGCGGGACTTCTTTTTGTTTTCATACTCCTTATCGGGGCTATTGTCGTTAAGTCTAATATCTTAAAGTCTAACTTAGACTCTAAAGAGAGCTCCCTTGAGACCTCTTTAAGTCTCCTACTCCTAAGAGACACTGAAGTACAGAAGTTAAAACAGCTCTTAGCACTTAGAACAGCCGAACTAAACGCTACTAAAGATGAACTTATCATTAGTCATAGTGCCCTTGATCTCAAAACAGAAGAGTTAGTAAACTTGAACAATATCCTTCTCTCAAAAAATATGAAGATTGATGACTTTAACAACAAAGTTATCATCATGCAGAACCTGCTTGATGAGTCAAATGCTTCTATAAATGAGCAAAATATCAAGATACAAGACTATGAAAATCAAGTTTTAATCCTCTCTAACTCTCTTACAGCCAAAGAGGATACGCTTAAACTCAAAGACAAAGAGTTACTCACACTCCTTAAAACCATAGAGAACAAAGAGACAAGGTATGATGCCCTCATCGCAAAACTCCAAGCACAAAAAGCAAAGATAAAAAGTTTAACAGGGATCAAAATACGTGTTATTGCCGAGCTTAAACAGAGTCTTGGTGAACATGTGCAGATAGATGCAAAGAGTGGTAGTTTGAGACTCAGTTCAAACATTCTTTTTGATAAAAATAGTGCTACCCTCAAAGAAGCCTCTAAAAAAGAGCTCGAGAAAGTTTTTATTAACTACATCGGAGCACTCACATCAAATCGTAATATAAAAGAGCATTTAGAGCGCATAGTGATTGAGGGGCATACAGATAGTGATGGTGGTTATCTACTCAACTTAAATCTCTCGCAACAGCGTGCTTATGCAGTAATGAACTACCTTTTAACTCTTGACTTTACAAAGAAAAACAACATAAAGCCTCTTCTCGTTGCGAGTGGTCGCTCCTACCTAGATCCAATTTATGATGTAAATAATCGAGAAGATAAAGAGGCTTCACGCCGTATAGAGATAAAGTTTAGACTTAAAAATGATGACTCGATGAATGAGATAGAGAGAATACTAGACTACGAATAAGTGCTTATAATAATCTAAATTTATAGCCATTTTTTAGTTTTTCTGTCTTATATCTATAGTAACCATCAAGCTCTATAACTACTCTATAGTACCCTTTATGGTTTCCAAGTCTTACGCGTTTGACTATCCCCTTATCAATATCTTTCTCATAACTTCTGATATCTATACTTCGCTTAAAGTCACATACAATTCTATGTGGTTTGATTAAAAGAAAGTTTCGAATCATCTTATCTTTTGTAACTAATTTTATAGATTTTTTTGACTCATAGAGTGTTATGAAACTCACCCCTGCTAGTTTTTTAAACTTCTCTTGAATCTTTTTAGTCGATCTGCTTAAAGAGCCACCAATATTTTGTGAAACAAAAAGAGGTAGATGCCAGTCTATAGAGTTTCCAAGCTTTTCAGTTTTTAAAACGATAGAGCCATCAAGATTTTTATACTTTACAGTAATACTCTCTAACACTCTTGCAGAAGAGGGAAGTGTTATAGTAACTCGCTTGAGTGGTTCATTTTTTTGTAACTGGTCGCTATTTGCCGGAATATCAAATTCACCAGTTGAGGGGAAGAAAGGGTTATCTCTCGCTTCTAAAGTGAGAAGGGTCATAAGAAGTAGCATAAAAATCTTTAACATTGAGAAACCTTAACATTTTTAGGGATATTATATCAAATTTGTGTGCTTATTGTGCACTTATCTCTTTAAGTTCAAAATACTCACGCTGGAGCTCTGCATTTTCCAACTTAAGCTCGGTCACTTCACCTTGAAGATATGTTTCATACTCTTGTAGACCAAAAAGAATTTCGAGGGAGTTTGTTCCATAGAGTAGTATTCCAAGGTATATACCAAGGGAGACTACAATGAAAAAGAGGAAAAAGAACTTTGAAAGAGAGAGACCTAGATACTTCTGAGTTATACTCTCAGTTATATCAATCTCTTCAAAAAGTTCTTCATTTTGCATAAGTTTTGCTACTTAATGATTAGTTAAAAAGTGCAGCACCTAAGTACTCACCATATACAACTTCGTTTTCTATCTCTAAAAGACGGTTGTATTTAGCAGTTCTCTCACCACGTGCAGTTGAACCAGTTTTGATCTGACCACAGTTAAGCGCTACAGCAAAGTCTGCGATGAAAGCATCTTCACTCTCACCCGAACGGTGACTCATAACACAAGTGTAACCGTTACGTTGTGCTAAACGCACTGTAAGCATAGTTTCACTTACAGAACCAATCTGATTTGGTTTGATAAGAATAGAGTTAGCAATACCTTCACGGATACCTCTTGCTAAGATGTTCGCGTTTGTAACAAAAAGATCATCACCAACGATCTGAATCTTGTCACCAAGTTTCTCAGTCATAAGTTTAAAACCATCCCAGTCATCTTCATTAAGGCCATCTTCTATAGAAACGATAGGGTACTTAGCACAAAGATCAACATAGTAGTCAACGAGCTCTGCCGAAGTAACAGTACGGTTTTCAGACTCTAGTCTGTAACCACCACCCTCAGCTAAAATCTCAGAAGCAGCAACATCTAAAGCGATAGCAATCTGCTCACCCGCTTTGTAACCAGCTTTCTCAATAGCTTCCATAATAATCTGAATAGGCTCTTCATTTGAGGATAAATCTGGTGCAAAACCACCCTCATCACCTAAAGCAGTGTTATGTTTCTTAGCTTTTAAAATAGCTTTTAGGTTATGATAAACCTCAGAAGATGCACGAAGCCCCTCTGCAAAATCTTCAAAACCTACAGGAACAATCATATACTCTTGAAAGTCAACACTATTATCAGCATGTGAACCACCATTAATAATGTTTAACATTGGTGTAGGAATAGTAAGAGCATTAGCACCACCAAGGTAACGATAAAGTGGCATTTTAAGTGATGCAGCAGCAGCACGAGCGATAGCCATAGATACACCAAGAACAGAGTTTGCTCCAAGTTTTCCATAGTTCTCAGTTCCATCAAGCTCTTTCATAGTTGCATCTACTACTGCTTGATTAAATGGACTCATTCCTACTAACACATCATTAATTTCATTATTTACATGACTTACTGCTTTTAAAACACCTTTTCCCATGTAACGCTCATCAGCATCACGAAGCTCTAGTGCTTCACGTTTACCAGTACTTGCACCTGAAGGTACAATCGCTGACTCTACTGTTCCATCACTTAACTCTACTGTTGCTTTAACTGTTGGATTACCACGTGAATCCATTACTTCTATTGCACTTACGCTATCTATAAACATTTATCTGCCTTTTATACCCACAAGGGAGTACCTAGTATTATTAGCATCATTTTATCTAAACTATTATTAAATATTTGTTTATGGGAGTAATATATTTAGAAAATGCTATAATTATATGTTTATTATAAGGAGAAGATATGAAGTTTTTACTAATTTTTATTATTTCCCTCTTTCTCTCAAATAGTTTAAGTGCACTTGAACTTGAGTCTGATGGAAGTGATATGCCCGCAATAGTCACAGTAGAGTGGTTACAAAAGCATAAAGATGATTCAAGATTAAAGGTTATTGACCTTCGTACTCATGAGGAGTATCTGAAGGGACATATTAAAAACGCTGTCAATATACCAGGCCTTAAAAGTCTCTTTGACAAAAAGTTTTTTATGCCTAAACTTGACTATCTTACAGAACTTTTTAGTAGTGCAGGGATAGATAATAACTCCTTAGTAGTTGCCTATGATGATGGTGGTTTTATTTTCGCTGCAAGATTCTACTGGATTTTAGAAGTTTTAGGTCATACGAATGTCGCCATTTTAAATGTTGGCTATGGAAACTGGGATAAATTAGCACTAACGATAAGCACAAAAGCTCCTAGTATTCAAAGAAAAGAGTTTGTTCCTCGTGTAGATAGCTCTAAAGTACAGACAAAACTTCATACACTTTTAGCTATTGGGAATAAGACTATTATTGATGGTCGAAAAGTGAGTGCTTATGAGGGGAAAGAGTCTAGTGCAAAACGCTATGGGCATATACCTACAGCACAGAACTTTGCCTGTACTCAAAACTACCAAGTAACAGCTTCAGGGAATAAGATGAGAGATCTAAAAGAGCTCAAAAGTCTCTACGCTTCACTCCCTAAAGATAAAGAGATAATCCTCTACTGTGATGGTGGTGCAGAAGCAGCACTCAACTATATCGTACTCAAAGAGTTAGGGTATAAGGCCTCTGTATATGATGGCTCATGGCTAGAGTGGGGAAATGATTCAAGTGTTCCCGTAGAGAACCCTTCTGAGAAAAAATAACAGATGAAAGTAAAAAAGTACAGTGGTTCTATCCGAAAAAGACTCACTTGGATTATTGTACTTGTTACTTCTATCACAACCTTTATAGGGTATAGTAGCTTTTTATCTTGGTATATGAATGACCAGTATGAAAAAGCACTCTCCCTTTCTGAAACCATCGCAAATGTTCTGAGTCAAGACTTTGCAAAAGTCATTTTACTAAATGAAGTCTCCGTTGCAGCAGAGATCTCAACAAAACTCCAATCCTTTCAACGTGTAAACTCTATGGTTCTCTACAAAAAAGACTCTACTCCTATCTATCAGTACTCCAAAGATAATAGAAGTTTTAAAGTAGCACCACTTATAAAAAAAGAGTTACGAAAGAATAGTATTAAAGATGATAACTTTAAGCTCTACACATCAGCATCTTATCTTGGAACAGAGCTCGGTATCGTACAGCTGAACTTAAAGATAGATACACTTTGGGATGTAGCAAAGAAAAATATAACCATGATACTTTCCCTCTATATTTTTATGCTCTTTTTATCTTTTTTACTCTCCTTATATTTTGCTAAAAAATTCACCCAACCCATTTTAAAACTTGTAACACTGTTAGAAAAAGTCGAGCTCTCCCATACAAAGAGAGAAGAGGTTACAACGCAAGAAAACAATGAATTTGGCAAGCTCTATGCGGAGATAAATCTTATGCTACTGAGAATAGAGAATGCCCATAAGGAGCATAAGATTGCAGCTGTAGCATTTGAGATTCAAAATGGAATGACTATTACAGATGCAAACCATAAAATACTCAAGATAAACAAGGCCTTTACAAAAATAACAGGTTACCAAGAGAAAGAAGCACTAGGACAGACCCCTTCACTCCTAAAATCAGGTTTACAAGATGAGGCTTTCTACAAGAAGATGCATAGTGCTCTTGAGAAGAATCACTACTGGAGTGGAGAGATCTATAACAAACATAAAAATGGTTCAATCTTCTTAGAGCACTTAACTATACAGTCTGTTTTAGATGATAATGGAAAAGTAATTTACTATATAGCCTCATTTGTAGATATTAGTCAACAAAAAGAGACAGAAAATAAGCTTCGCTACCTTGAACAGTATGACTCCCTTACGGGACTTATGAATAAAGACTTTCTTCTTAGTTCCTTAAAAAACTATACTGCATCACCACAAAAAAAGTGGGCAGCCCTCCTCTCCTTCAATCTTAAGGATTTCAAGATGATAAATGATGTTTATGGTCATGTTGTTGGGGATATGCTTCTACAAAAAATAGCACTCAAACTCAAAGAGAACTTTCCTAACAGCGAAGTTGTCTCTAGAGTTGCTGCTGATGGATTCGCTCTTTTTTTTACTAACTTAGGAGCTACAAAGAAGAGAGCCTCTTTAAAAACAAAACAGTTAGCACAAGAGATAATGACGCAGATTTCAGAGAGTTTTTTTATAAATACTAAAACAGTTCATACATCTGGACATATAGGTATTTCTCTCTTTTTAAATACTCAACATGATGCTTACTCCCTCCTCAGAGAGTCTGAGAGTGCGCTCAATCAAGCCAAAAGTAATGATGAAGAGTATGCCTATTTTGATGTACAAGCCCAAGAGATTGCTCAAGCACATGTAGATATGTACTCTCAACTACGTTTAGCGATAAAAGAGCATCAGTTCGAACTTCTCTATCAACTCCAGTTTAAAGGTGATGTACCCTATGCTGCTGAAGCCCTCATCAGATGGAATCATCCTCATAGAGGTGTTATCTCTCCCTTAGATTTTATCCCTGTTGCGGAGAAAACTGGGCTTATTATTCCTATTGGGCTGTGGGTAATTCAAGAAGCTTGTAGAGAGCTGCAGAGATGGTCACAAGATCCTATAAAAAAAGAGTGGGTAATAGCGGTCAATATAAGTGCTAAACAGTTTAAAAAAGAGCACTTTGTAGAGGAGATTAGAACAGCAGTTATAGATAATAACATTAAGTTTTCAGCCCTTAAAATAGAACTTACTGAGAGTATCATTGCAGATGATCTTGATCTTGTTATAGAGAAAATGAATAGACTCCAAAAGATGGGAATTAAAACATCTTTAGATGATTTTGGAACAGGGTACTCATCTCTAGAGTATCTTAAAAAACTCCCTCTTGACCAGATAAAAATAGATCAATCTTTTGTGAGAAATATGCTTAATGATAAACGCGATGTAGCTATTATTAAGAGTATTATTCTTATAGGTGAAGCACTCGAACTTGAAGTTATTGCAGAGGGTATTGAGACTAAAGAGCATTTAGACCTTCTTAAAGAGCTTGGATGTAATCACTTTCAAGGTTACTACTTTGCTCGACCACAAAAGGCAAGTAGTCTCGCATTAACATTGAGTTAACATCTGAGTGCTACCATCTATAGATAGTAACTTTGCTTCAGGAGAGAGACCATGAAATATTCACTTCCTTTTAGAATCTGGCACTGGTTAAATGCTTTTGTTGTTTTAGGACTACTTGCAACAGTCTTTTTACGAAAAACATTTTTAAGTTGGAGAACTAACTCAGAACTCTTAATGCAGAAACTTGCTGAAATAGACATAGAGATCAGTGCACAACAGGCCAAAGTCTTAGCAAAAGCTATCAGAGCTGGTATGTGGGAGTGGCATATTTTACTAGGGTATAGCCTTGCTTTTTTAGTTATCTACAGAGTTGCTCTGTTTTTTCTAGATAGTAGTCAAAAGGAGAGTTTTACTTCACTGACACTACACAAAAAAGCTGTAAAACTCTCTTACTATCTCTTTTATGCTGTTACTCTTTTTATGAGTGTGAGTGGATTAGTTATTCACTTTTATGAAGCCCTCTCTCTTTCAAAAGAGAGTGCCCATGATATAAAAGAGGTACACGAACTCGTCTATAACTTTTTACTTATATTTGTTCCGCTACATATAACAGGTGTTGTTATTGCCGAGAACAGAGATGAGAAGGGGTTAATCTCTTCTATGGTAAACGGAAGATCTTAAACCTAAGATACAGACCTACTTATACGTCTGTATCTTCTATCTCCGTAGTATCCATAACCATCACATCACTAATACCCATAGCAACTTTAATCTTCTCTTCTATCTCCGCTGCTAATTCTGGTTCATCTTTAAACTTCGCTTTCACATTCTCGCGACCTTGACCAAGTTTAGAGTCTCCATAAGCGAACCATGCTCCTGCTTTATCTATGATATCAAGTTTCACACCATAATCAACTAACTCACCCTCTTTAGAGATACCCTCTCCAAACATGATATCAAACTCAGCTTGGCGAAATGGTGGTGCTACTTTATTTTTAATAACTTTTGCTTTTACACGGTTACCAATCTGACTCTCACCCTGTTTAAGGGAAGCGATACGGCGAACATCGATTCTAACAGAAGCATAAAACTTTAGCGCATTTCCACCTGTTGTAGTTTCAGGAGAACCGTATCCCATCATCCCAATTTTCATACGAAGTTGATTGATAAAGATAACAGTACAGTTCATTTTAGATAAAACACCTGTCAGTTTACGAAGAGCCTTAGACATTAAACGAGCTTGTACACCCACTTGTTGATCTGTCATTTCACCCTCTAGCTCTACTTTTGGAGTCAATGCTGCAACAGAATCTATAACAATTAAATCAACTGCACCACTTCTAGCAATAGTCTCAACAATGTCAAGTGCTTGTTCACCATAATCAGGTTGAGAAACTAAAAGATTCTCTACATCAACACCAAGGTTTTTTGCATAGATAACATCAAGGGCATGCTCCGCATCTATAAATGCACATACACCATCATTTTTTTGACACTGTGCTGTTATCTGAAGTGCTAAAGTAGTTTTACCAGATGACTCTGGGCCATAAATCTCAACCACACGACCTTGTGGTACACCACCGATGCCGAGTGCTAAGTCAAGACCTAAAGATCCTGTACTAATTGACTTTATTGGTTCTATATTTTTATCGCCAAGACGCATTAATGCACCTTTTCCAAAAGCTTTGTCTATCTGCTTCATCGCTAAGTCTAATGATTTTTGTTTGTTTGCATCCATCTTGGGCTCACTTGTTTTTAAATTTCAGAAATTATAGGTAGTTTTGTGGAAGTATATAAAAAATATGGCAAATTGTCATACTTTTTTTGAGGAATCTCTCAAATTTCAACTTTGATTACTAAGTTTTATCGCTTTTAAAGGCTCAGGAACAGCATAAATATACCCCTGAATCACATCGACATCTTCTTCTCTTAAAAAAGCCAACTGAGCCTCTGTTTCTACACCCTCTGCTACAACTTTAACGTGTAACTCTTTACAAATATTCAGTATTAGCTTACATATTTCTTTGTCTTTTTCACTTTTTGTAATCCCATGAACAAAAGATTTATCAAGTTTAATCTCATGGTACTTCAAAGTTGAAAGATATAATAAGTTAGAGTATCCTGTACCAAAATCATCTATTGATATCTTAAATCCAAGAGCAATAATCCTATCTATATAAGAGTTTTTCACTATATGTAAAAATGCATCTTCTGTAATCTCAAGAGTAATTTTATTTGCATCGACTCCTTGATTATGGACCTTATCCTCTACAAAAGCTATAAAGCTATCTTCTTCAAAACTTTTTGCACTTATATTTACAGATATACGTAGAGAATCATCTCTTAAAGCTAGTGCATGTAAATCTTTGTATATATGATTACAGACATATTTATCAAGCTCCAAATAGAGTCCAAATTTCTCAATATTTGGCATAAACTCTGATGCTTCAACTACTCCTTTTTGAGGGATATTCCATCTTACAAGTGCTTCATAACCAACGATAGTACTCCCATCAACACTGTACTGTGCTTGGTAGAACATGATAAACTCATCATTTTTTAGACCCTCTATAATCTCTGCCTTTAGATGATGTGATTTTTCTACCTCTTCTTGAAGAGTTATATCATAAAAAATAGCACGATTTTTTCCTAACTCTTTTGCTTTATACATCGCACTATCTGCTTTTTTCACTGCTTCATTTGCACTCTTAGCATCTTGAGGGATAAAAGCAACACCCATACTTACACCAACACTATACTTCTCACCTTCAAAAATCATAGGTCTATTTATAGACTCTTTCACCCTATCTTTAAGTACTAAGAGTTGGTCTTTGCATTTTTGACATACTTTTTCTTTTCCACGAACTAAGATAACAAACTCATCCCCACCAACTCTTCCAACTACATCAAACTCTCTTACACTCTCTTGTAATCTACAAGCAACTATTTTTAAAACTTCATCTCCATAGTTATGTCCTAAAGTGTCATTTATATATTTAAATCCATCTAGATCAAGATAGACTAAAGCGGAGTTAGTCTCATTTCGCAGAGAGTACTGCACCTCTTCTTCAATTCTGTTAAGTATATTTTTTCGATTTGCTAAGCCGGTGAGTATATCGAAGTATGCTAACTTTTTCATCTGCTCTTTATGCTTTTTTTCTACTGTAATATTTTTACTAATACCTCTGTAACCCATCAACTTCCCAACCAAATTATAAAAAGGTGTTCCATTTGTCAAAATATTAACCTCTTCGCCATCCCTTGTAATATTAAGAGTTTCAACATCTATTATACATCTATTATCATGCAAAATTTTTTCAAAAACAGCCTTTGCACAAGTTGCCTCCTCCTCTTTCATAAAATAGAAAGGAGTTTTACCCAAACACTCTTTATAACTATATCCAAGAATAGATTTCACCTGATCACTTACATATGTAAAGAGTCCATTCTCATCTATCTCCCAGACTAAATCATTTGTACTCTCAACCATGTGACGAAACCTATCTTCACTACTTTTTATAAGAGCACTATTTTTATTTTCAAAATATGCAAGAGTAAAATAGAGTCCAAAAAGAACGAGAAGTGAGAGTACTGCGACACTAAGAGCAATCTCTTTAAAAGGGGCTATATGATCTTCATATGACTGCTCAATAACTAAAGCCCACGGAGTTCCTTCAATATTTGTAAATGCGGAAAATACATCTTTTCCATCAAAATCATGTGTAACTTTTACAGCACTATACCCCTCTAGTGCATCACTCATCGACTCAAAACGCTCTCGATCTGAGATCTTTACATTATGTGGTTTAACTGTGGTTGAGTATGCTAAGTACTCTATCTCATCTGCATTGAGTGTTCCTAATAGGTAGGTAAAGTTAATAGTTGTATCATTTTTTAACTGATTAAAAGTCCCTTGAATTTGTGAGAGTGTTGCTTCGCTAGGATTAGAGTTGTAGATAGTGTGCATAAGAGTTGCCATACTTTGCACTTTTTCATACATCAGATATTTCTTATCATCTTCAATCTTTTTTAAGAAGAAATAACTTGATAAAATAACAAGCAGAAGGATAGGGATAACTATTTTAAAAAAAAGTATTATAAAGTTCTGTTTTTTATTATACATTAGTATCTACCACCTTCCTCAATGATGATTTCATGAGGTATTAAGAGCTATTGTACTCTTCCATATATATAATAAAACTTAATAATTCTAACTTATTTTGTAAATGTTAAATAGATAAATTTAATTAAAAAGTAGCTATAATACTTATTATAATTTAAATGGATATATTTTTGAAAAAAACAGTTATAGCTCACTCACCAGATGCCGATGATATCTTTATGTACTATGCCATTAAGTTTGGCTGGGTAGGTATGGATGGAGTAGTGTTTGACAATATCGCTAAAGATATTCAAACACTTAATGAAGATGCTTTAAATGGCGTTTATGACATAGTTGCCATTAGTTTTGCGCTCTATCCTCACATTAAAAGTGAATATGCCCCGCTACGTACCGCTGTAAGTTTTGGAGAGGGGTATGGACCTAAACTCATCAAACGCAAAGGTGAAAAACTCAAACGAAACTTCCGAGTTGCCTTAAGTGGTGAACACACTACAAATGCTATGCTCTTTCGCATCGCTTATCCTGATGCTCGCATCACCTACATGAACTTTCTTGAGATAGAACAAGCAGTTATAGATGGTGATGTTCATGCGGGTGTTCTTATCCATGAGTCTATTCTTACTTATGCTGATGCACTTGAAGTTGAACGTGAAATGTGGGATATTTGGCAAGAGTTAGCGGGAAAAGATCTACCACTTCCTCTTGGTGGAATGGCTATTCGCCGTTCACTCCCTCTTACAAAAGCAATCGCCTATGAAGAGACACTCACAAAAGCGGTTCAAGTAGCACGCGATCATAAAGATAGACTCTCTAAGATGCTTATAGAGCGTGATCTTGTTCGTATAGATGCTGAGACACTCGATAAGTATTTAGAGCTCTATGCAAATGATGAATCAATTAGCTTAAGCCCTCTTCAGTACAGAGCGATAAACAAACTCTTTGAACTCGGATATAAGCATGGTTTTTATGATGCACCTGTAACGGTTGAAGATTATCTTATCCCTACTGAGTATACGGAAATTAGGAACTCATAATATGGAAGCAAAACTCGTAGCCCTTGGTGTTGAAACATTTAAAATAGCACTTATGCTAGCACTACCTGGACTACTTACCGGTATGCTTGTCGGGCTTGCTGTTTCCATCTTTCAGGCAACAACACAGATCAATGAGATGACACTCTCTTTTATTCCTAAAATTATCGGTGTTGTTATTGTTATTGTTTTAACTATGCCATGGATGCTCAACGAGATGACAGACTTTGCTAAACATGTTTTTAATCTCATGCCAACCTTTGTTGAGTAATGCAGACAAAACTTATAAACTTCAAAAAGTACTCCTCTTTTAAAATAGGAGGAACTCTTGAAGTAGCACTTCTCGAAAATAACTTCTCAAACATAGCAGACTACTACCTCATTGGCTCTTGTAATAACACCCTAGTAGGAGACAACCCTCCAGCACTTATGATGCTCTCTAAAAAATATGACTACATTAGAGTTGAAGATGGCGTTTTAAAGATAGGAGGAGCAACTCCCTCTGGAAAGATAGCCTCTTTTTGTAAGAAACACAACATCGCAAACTTTGAGTTTGTCTCCCACCTACCAGGAAAACTGGGAGGACTTGTCTATATGAATGCAGGGCTCAAAGAGTTTGAGATATTTAACACTCTTTTAGAGCTTAGAACTACTGATGGCGTTTTAAAAAAAGAGCAGATAAAATATGGGTATAGATTTACAGATATTAAAAAGCCTATCTTAGAAGCAAGTTTTGAGCTAGAGAGTGGTTTTAGCTCTCAAAAAGTGGCTATGTTTAAAAAGATGCGTGCTAATCAACCCTCTACTCCAAGTGCAGGAAGTTGTTTTAAAAACCCTCAAGGTGATTATGCTGGTCGTTTGATAGAAGCTGTAGGATTAAGAGGGGTGATGCGAGGTGATATGTGTTTTAGTAGTGAACATGCGAACTTCTTAGTTAATACTGCCAATGGGACATATAAAGATGCTATGTGGCTTATAGAAGAGGCAAAGAAAAGAGTGTTTAAAGAGTTTGCTATCAAACTCGAGTGTGAGATAGTTATTTTGGACAGAGAGTATAGAGATGGCGTTTAGATAAACGCTATCTCGTAAATAGATTAGAAACGAAGCATTAAACCTGCATAAACACCTGCATAATTTAAATCAACTTGAGTATCACCATCATCAACTTTTATCTGTTGTACTCTATAACCAACTTCCACAGCTGGTTGTACAACAGGAATAAAATCTAAAGTATAATCTACTTTAGCTCTTATGTCATACATAGTGTTTGTACCATCAGAGATAGCTTTAACATCCGCTTCAAGCCCAATGTTTGTCGTAGGAATCTCCACACGACCTCTTGCATACAGAAGTGGCACAACAGTTGTTTCAGAAGAACTATATCCTTCAAAGTCTGGCACGAAAGGTACACCACTCGATACAGCACCAACTGTAGCATCAGTCTGAATCACTTTAAGATCTAACCCTAAATCAATAGTAGTCCAAAAAGTATTGTCTAAAATATTATAGTAAGGAATAATATCAAACTGAGTAATATCAAATGTTGTTGGAGCAGATTGACCACTAGGAATACCAGCACCATTAACAGAACCTGTAGTATCACCCTCATCAGTTATTGTCACATACTCTAATCTCAGGTTTGGGATAACTGGGATAGGATGCTTAATTAATGCCCAAACATAAATGTCAGTAGCCTCTGTTTCCTTACTTGTGTATGTTCCATTAAGACTTAAAACACCATCACCATCTGAAATCACAGCATCCCCAGTTGGTGTTTGCATCCATGCACCAGCACCCATCTCAACTCTTGCAAAGTCAGCATTTACAGTTGAAGCGATAGTGGCTACTGCAGCTAAACTTGTTAATAATTTTTTCATAATAAGCTCCATTTTTATAATAGAGTAATTATATCAGAGATATGTCATTTTATTATTAAAACAGTTGGTATAAATATGAAATTGATGAAAGGGAAAAAAGAAAGAAAATTGGAAGTATGATAAAATCACACCTCTCAATTAAGTGAGGCGAAAGCCTCACATCTGATTTAAAAAGGTCTAGCTTACTGCAGCGATTGCAGCGTCGTAGTTAGGCTCTTCAGTGATTTCTGGAACGATCTCTTTGTAAGTTACAATTCCCTCTTCGTTTACTGCAAAGATTGCTCTACAAGTAACACCAGCTAAAACTGATCCACCAAGTAAAACACCATAAGCATTAGCGAAATCTTTGTTACGGAAGTCAGAAGTAACAGTTAAGTCAGTAATTCCCTCAGCTGAACAAAAACGTCCTGCAGCAAATGGAAGGTCAAGAGAAACGATAGTTGGCTTAACACCTTCTAAAGATGCTGCTTTTGCATTGAAGTTACGAGTTTCAGTAGCACATACACCTGTGTCTAAAGAAGGAACAACGATGATAAGTTGTTTATGCCCTTGAGCACCACCAACTGTTACGTCACCTAAACCGTCTGAGTTTACAACAGTAATCGCTGGTGCTTTATCTCCAACATTAATCTCTGTTCCTAATAATTCTACGTCTGTACCTTTAAATTTTGTAGTTGCCATTGTGGCTCCTTGTGTTTTAATTTTTTTAACGCTTTCACGTTTTGTTGAGAGAATTGTAGTTTAAATCGGATAATATTACTCTTATTTAAAATAGAAGTGCTTTCGTATAAGTTTTTCTTAAGATTCCATATCACTAACTACACAATTACGACCTGATGCTTTTGCTTCATACAAAAGATTATCAACACGTTTTAAAAAGCTCTCTTTTGTATCATCTTTTTTAAGCTCTGTTACCCCAAAACTACAAGTAATTGTGTCTATATCGCTAAAGGCATACTCTTCGATGGACTTTCTTAGTTTTTCTGCAACTTTGAGTGCTTCTTCTAAACTTGTATCTGGTAAGAAGAGAATAAACTCCTCCCCACCCCATCTTGCAAAAATATCACTCGCTCTTATTTCTAAGCTTACTAATTTAGCAATATTTTCTAAAACATAGTCTCCCATATCATGCCCATAAGTATCATTAACTCTTTTAAAGAAGTCAATATCAAAGAAAACTACACTCAGCTTATTTTTAACTCTTTTAAACTCTTCTATCTTTTGATTGAGTAGCTCATTGACACCATGACGATTGTAAATACCAGTTAATGCATCATGAACAGCTAAGTCATGTATGGATTTTTGTTTCTTTCTTTCATTCACTAAAATAGCTGTAAAAATAGTACTCAAAAGAAGTGCTAAGAGAGTAACTACAATAGATATTATTTTAATATTTCTCAACATAATACCTATTAAGTCCCCAAATTCGTAATGCACTATATATGCCACTACCTTACTCTCTAAGTTTAAAACAGGTACAAAAGAGATAACTATAGTGTGATTGTCATAAATGGATTTATCTGAGAACGGGATAGAGAAAAGCTCTCCTTTTTGAAGCTGTTCTTCTACTCTTGATGCTATTTGTGTATTGATAGCATACATCTCATCAAGTCCTATTTGCATTGTATCTTTAAGAGTTGCTTTATCATAATCAAAGCCTGAAAATTCACTACTTTCATAATTACTTTTTTCATCAGCAAAAACTTTTTTATTGACTATCTTATTTTTTATCATAAAAAGGTAGGATGAAGAGTCAATGGAAGAGAGTAACTCCTGCATTTCATCAAAATCAAAAGATATCTCAACAGTTCCAATAAACTCATCCCCTTTATAGAGTGGAAAAACATTTCTGAAACCATTAAAAATACGTCCCTCTTCAAAGGCACTTATA
This sequence comes from Sulfurimonas sp., assembly GCA_027063505.1. Taxonomy (GTDB): domain Bacteria; phylum Campylobacterota; class Campylobacteria; order Campylobacterales; family Sulfurimonadaceae; genus Sulfurimonas. The sequence goes on along the minus strand of JAMORO010000006.1, from coordinate 19,060 downwards.
GGAGTTCTATTTTCATTCACATACTCTAAAGTCTCTCGAACACCTACTAAAGAGTCCCCAAACTTACTAGGTCTATGAAATCTTAAAAAGCTGATAGCTTGAGGAAGATGAAAATGGAGTTGACGAACATGATACTTTTTCATATGCTCGTAAGTCTCAGAGAGTCGAGATAGTAATCTCTCTCTTAATATCGCTTTCTTCTTTAAATCTTTTGTATGAGATGCTTCTGCCATTATCTCTATAATTTCAGGACGGTTAATCTCAATATCGTAAAATATTTTAGAAATATCGGTTAAGTGTGAATTTGCTATATCTATATGAGATTTAACATCAGGAGATATTACACTCAAATAGTTCTCTATTTCACTCTCTTGTAAATATTTTACAGATAAAAGAGCAAAACTCTCTAAGAGAATAAAAGAGAGAAGTGCTGATAAAACGATTGATTGTTTATCTTTAAAAAAGTTTTTTAAGAACATCTTCCATACTCCCTATATTTTTTTCTTTTAAGCCTTTATTTCTACTTACTTTTAACTCATAAGCTATATTTTCTTTACTCAAAACAGTGTCTAAATGCCCTTTAAGTACCTCAAACTCCTCTTGTGTGTTTAAAAGAGCTAAGAAGTTGTCACCATAAAAACGATAGACTTGTAGAGAGTCTCGACAATTATTTTTTATAACACTTGATAGCTCTTTTAATATTTTATCGCCAGCACTCCAGCCATTTTTTTTGTTAAATGCATGAAAATCTTTGAGAGATAGCCATGCCACAACATTGTACTCTACTATTTTTTGTATGTTTCTTCGGAGATACTCCTCATTATAAACATCTGTTAGTGCATCTTTATAGAAGTAACTAAAACGCTCTTTTTCTAGAAGTGTTTTAGGGTTTTGATGCGGTGAATCATCGAGTACAACATTTTTTAAAACAGTGAGTGCAACTTGGGATACCTTAGGATTGAACTGTTTTCCTGAGAACTTTGCAATCTCTATAAGTGCTTCTTTTATACTCTTTCTCCCCTTATAGATTCTATCTGTTGTCATAGCATCAAAAGAGTCAGCAAGAGTTAAAATCTGTGCTAACATTGGAGTATCTTCACCTATAAGACCTCGAGGATAGCCACTGCCATCATAATGCTCATGATGATCACGAACTATCTCTTTTATCTCATCAAAAATAGAGATATTTTTGAGCATATCATAGCTCATCACTACATGCTCTTGAATCAGTTTATACTCTGCATCTGTTAGCTTTGTAGGCTTTAAAAAGACAGAGTCGGGAATAGCAACCTTTCCAATATCATGTAACATTCCCGCGCGATGAAGTATATGACAATCATACTCAGAGTAACCCATCTTTTGTGCTATCATCTGAGCATACTTTGCAACACGGGAAGAGTGTCCTGCTGTGTAAGTATCTCTTTTTTCTACAACACTTACAAGCCCATAAATATACTCTTCATAAAGTAACTCTTTCTCATCTATGTACTTATAGATTTTTTTTGAAAACAGAGAGATAGAGAACATTCCAACCAGCCAAATAATGACAAATAAACCAAATATATAGAGTGAATCTTGAAAAGCTTTACTATATAACTTTGACATCGGGATGGAAACACTGACTCCACCACGAATATCCCCTATCTTATACCCTTGAAATGCATGACACTTTAAACATATTTTTGTTGTTACAAGTGGACTCATCAAACGTAGATACTCTTTGTCATCAATATACGCAAGCTCATTATAGTTTTTTCGTGTCTGATCTATTTTGTTAAGTGCTAAAGTTTCCCAACTATCTGGTTTATTTGCAGGGTTAAGAGTTTTATTACTTGTAATATGTGTTTTAACACCATAGAGTTTTGAGTAATCATGCATCATTTGTGAAAGTGTATAGGCAGGATTCATCAAGGTGAACTCTTTTCCAACTGCTCTAAAATCTCTATCTTTAATCTGTGCCAAATATTTGTTTGGCTGTGTTCTTTTATCTACTGGCACATAAACGCCACCATGAGAAGCAACCCATTGCCTGTAAGCTATGTCTTTGTTTACACTTGTCTCTGCTTTTTGGACAGCTATATACTTAGCATATGTATAGACTCGCTCCACTAGGATAAAAAATATACTTATAAGTAAAAGTGACCAGACAATGTAAAGAGTCCTTGTTAAAAGTGTTATAAATTTTCTTTTTGTTTTCATAAAATTATTTTACTCCTCACTTGATTAAAGCTGACTTCTTGGTGAACTTATCAACTCTTCAAGAGAGCTAAACATCTCCTTCTCATACATCTCAATAGCCACACGACCTATCATTGCTGCATTATCTGAGCAGTATTTTAGTTCACTGAGTAAGAGTTCTGCCTTGTGTGGTTTTAGAAGCTCTTCTATTTGAGAACGAAGATAGAGGTTAGCTGATGCTCCACCAACTATGGCAAAAGTAGAGGGTCTTACAGTTTTAAAGTACTTCTTTAACTTCATAGTAAGGTGTTTTGTAGCGATATGCTCAAAAGAGGCAGCTATATCTTGAAAGTTTGGCGTTTCCTTTTTTTCCTCTTCTAAAACAGCTAAACGGACAGCATTTTTAAGCCCTGAGTAGCTAAACGCTATTAGTGGAGACTGATGCAAGGGTACTGTGAAATTATGCTTAAGTCTATCTCCACCCTTTGCTAACTCTTGGATAGCTGGACCACCTGGATACCCAAGACCCATCATCTTTGCTACCTTATCAAAACTCTCTCCAAAACTATCATCCATTGACTTTGCAACTGTCTGAATCTCCGTTAAACTCTTCACTTCCATCACCTGAGTATGTCCACCTGAGACAAGCAGACAAGTAAGAGGAAACTGAGTCTCTTTCTCTATAAAAAGAGAGTAAATATGTCCAATAAGATGATTTACCCCAATTAGAGGAATATCTAAAGACAGAGCAATAGCTTTCGCCATCGTAACACCCTCAACAAGAGTAACAGCAAGACCAGGAGTCGAGGTAACTGCCACTGCTTTAAGCTTTGGAAAGTACTCCTTTACCTGTTCTAATATCTTTGGTAGTGCTTCAGCATGTAAACGTGCTGCAAGTTCTGGAACAACACCACCATATACACTATGCTCTAACTCTTGACTAATTTTTTTATGAAAAAGAAGCTTTTTTGTCGCTATCTCTGTAATGGCGATAGCACTATCATCACATGAACTCTCTATACTTAGTATCATTTAACTATTATCCTCTATTTGACAATTTTCTCCAACTGGAATTAAAACTTTAAAACAAGTTTTATTTTTACTACACTCTAAAACTAGTTCTCCATTTAAGAACTTATCTGTGATCTGCTTTGACATATAGAGACCTATACCCGTTCCCTGAGACTGCCCTTTTGTTGTAAAATAGGGATTGAAAATCTGCTCTTTTATTGCATCATCTATCCCTGAACCATTATCACAACAGTAGATACAGAGTTTATCCAAAACTATGGTAAAAGTGAGTCTAATCTCTCTTTTACTCTTTTGAGTTAGGAGAGCATCCTTGGCATTATTTATAAGGTTAAGTAGTATTTGAGAGAGAGAAGAGGCAACTTTTATACTCTTATTTTCTATTTCCATAAGGATTGAAAGTTCTATATCTGAGTTTCTAATACTCTCACCTGCTATACTCTTCACTTCAGAGAGGATATCCTCTAAACTTCGTATCTCAGAGTGTGTTCTTTTATCAAAATAAGACATGAAATCATTTATAGTTGTTGCAAGATAGTTAACATTTTCCTCGATGATATCATAGTTCTTCTCTCTTTTTTTATAGTCAGAAGTCTGCATTCTAGCATTTATAACTGCGAGATTTATCGTGTGAAGCGGTTGCTTCCACTGATGTGATATATTTGCCATCATCTCTCCCATAAGGGCAAACCTAGCCTGTTCATAGAGAATAATATCTTTTGCCTTATTTTTCTCTATCTCATTTGCAAGATGCTCTTTGACATGCTCTAGCTTTACTGTTAATTTGACAACAAAAGAGAGAGTTATAGGTGCTAAAAGTAGTGGTAAAATAATAGAAATATAGAATAAAAAAGCAGTATACTCCACACCACCAATAAATGAACCTACATAAACAAGGGGGATAGAGCCAGAGATAACAAGCAGTGTTCCAATGAAAATTATTTTTCTGTTTGATATAGTTGTAATCATATGGTTTAACTTATCTAATATCAAAGAGTACCTACTTCTGAATCAATTTATCAAATCTATATATAAGAGACCATTCTATCACATTTGTATCTAAAACACCATCTATTGCTATAACTTTACCAGCTAAAAGTTCCATACCAAATTTTTTATCAAAATCATATCTTAATCCAGCCATAGGTTGGAGAATGGCACCCACTCCAGTCTCTATACTCCCGCCACCACCTGCTCCTGCATTTAACTCTGTAACTAAAGAGATATCATAGAGAAGAGCTTGAACATACCCAACTCCAAAGGCTCCAGTTGCATACCCACCAGCACCCCCTTTATATGCAGCAAATGCTTGACCACTTACATAAATGTTTTGTGTTAAGAACCAGTCAATTTTTGTACCTACAAGATGCACATCCACCCCATCATCTCGTGTACTTAAATCTTCTGAGTATATATATGTTTGATGTGCAAAACGTATGATAAACTTCTGCGATGCCAAACTATCAAAAGCTATCTTCTCCCCCTCTTTAGAGAGAGTTAGAAGATTTGTGTTAAACCCTAGTTGTACTTTACTAAAGAGTGCATCAAACTCCCCCTCAAAAGCATGGTAATAGCCACCGGAGAGACCAAAAGTTATATCTTTACTAATGTCATAGTTTAGGTTCAGTGAAGCTTTTGAGATAGCTCCTCCCCCTGTATTTACCTGACCACCACCAGCACTTCCTAGTGAGAGTTTTGCCTGAGCGGAGACTCCTCTCAAAATATCTTGTGAGTATCCAAGTCCACCCAAAATCTCCATATACCCTGTACTATCGCCACCAAGAGCTCCAGCAGTCTCAATGTAAGCGATAGTATGAGGAGAGATATGCTGCCCATACTCAAACCCTGCAAGTTTTATGTTTTGATCTAAGGGAGTTGCATTTACTTTTTTTGTTCCCTCTTTTGGAAAGTAGACTTGAGCTGTTGCTACCATATAGTCTCTTTTGTTGAGAAAACGAGCATTTTTAAAGTACTCTGGCTTTAGCGGTGTAGGTACAAAAAGAGTATCAAACTTTACATCAGCTACAACAGAGACTCCCGAGCTATCTATATCACCATTTGGAAACTTTACATAGGAGTAGTTTGCACCTAGAGAGTAGCCATCAAACTCATATAGCAGACCACCATAGCCTTTAAGCATTAGGCCACCTCCTTGGGGAGCAGAACCACCGCCACCACCACCAACGAAAGCACCTGTATCAAAAAGAAGTTTTTCATAGAGTGGGTACTTTACACCAGCACTAAAGCCACCTACAAAAAAACCCCCACGTTTACCACTGAGTGTTCCATAAACACTAGCACCATAGTAGAAGTACTCATTTGGCTCAAAAAGATAACTTATCCCCAAGAGTCCCATATCTTCACTCGGACTTATAGTCACACTCTCATAAGATGTTCGGAGTGCTCCATGAGAGATATCTAACTCTTTAGCACTCACTAAACCACTTAAAAGAGTGACTACTAGAAAGAGTCTAAGCACAGAAGTACATCTTATATAACTCATCTTTACTCACTCCATTTGCACTCATAAACGCTACTTGGCGATTATAAATAGTCTCTAAAATTTTTTCTCGCTCATCACCTGAGTGTATCTCACGATGACAGTTTGGGCATAAAGAGAGTATGTTTGCAACATCATCCAGCTCAAAACTGTAGTTTTTCTGCTGAAACATAGGGATAACATGATGCCCCTCAACATAGTTTTTCCCCTTAGAGAGAAAAGTTGTATGACTTGCATCTACCTGACAGATATACTCATCTCGCTCTTTTGCAGCAACAATTAGCTTTGCATCGCGTTTATAGCGTTCACTTGCCGTTTTAAAATCAAGCTGACAGAGTAATGTTGTGTCGTTAAAGAAGAGTGACTCAAAGGGGAGATTTTTATAGAGTTCTTCTACATTTTTAAGCATATCTTCTGCGATAAAGTAGTGTCTCTCTTTCACTTCTAGTATCTCTATGTTTACTAAAGAGTTCACTACCCAAGTGTAGAACTTATCGTACTCTTCATGGTGTGCTATCTTTAAAATGCTCTTAGTGTGTAAGTAGAGGGCTAAGTCATCATACTCTTTTAAGTAGACTAACTGCTCTTTTATAAACTCTCTACTTAAACCCCTCTCCCCCTCTTGTAGGAGTAATTTAAACAAAATTCTAAAGGGAAAAAGTTGTAATTTTATATCTTTTGTGGCGATATTTGGATAAATAGAGTTGTCGAGTTGATTTAAGATGTACTTTTTACATTTCGCGTACTCTTCTTTCTCATAAAAGTGTAAAAATTTATCGCCTTCTAGTGTCAACTCTATCACCCGACTTGAACTCATCTTTAAAAATCCTAAAAAGAGAAGTGGTCGAAAGAAGTGGGAAGGAGTTGAGTTGTTGGCTCTATAATCGCTATGTTTTTCTAAGTACTCTTTTATCTCTCTATCAAAGATAGCTTGAGAGACTTTCACTTTGCTCTGTATGTAGCGAAGTACACTCAACGTGCGAGTGTTCATATAACTCGCCTCGCCAAGTGGTGCATCAAATATCTTCCCATTTCCAGGAGCTTGCCAGCGGTAGTGTGTTCTTTTCATTCTACTTTTTTATGGGCATCGTTGAGAGAAGATTATCTATGAGCCTTGGAGGGACTCCCTCTCCTATGACTTGTCGGATTAGATTCTCACTCGCCCACTCTGGTGGAGTCCAATTGTTTGGAAGTCCTGTAAGTATAAAAATCTCTTTAAGTGTTAAAACTCTCGCATCTGAGTAAGTTCCATCCTCTTTGAGTCGTCCCGGATGTACATTGTTTTGACTCGATACAGAACCATTTGCCATAGTTATTGTCGGAGATGGTTTATCCCACTCTATACGTTTATAAGTTGTGTCATACCCTTTTATGCGAGTTCCATCTACTTTTTTAGGGTAGTGCACTCTGTTATGGAGGGCTGTTTTTCCTGTAGGAGTACGTTTTAAAAACGCTATATGTCTCTCGTTATGCACTTTTGCCTTATGAAACGCTATCTCAGAACTCTCCCCACTCTCTAAGCTTGGAAGATGCTCGATAACTTCACGAACAGTTATCTTCTCCTTTTTCTCAGGAAGTTCCCATTTTGCCACTTTAGATATAAGAAAAATAGCTCGTTTTCTACTCTGTGGTGTACCGTAATCTGAAGCATCTACTACCACAGAGTTTACGATGTAGCCTAGAGGCTCTAACTCACTCTTTATGAAGTCAGTGATTTTTACTTTCTCACCCTTGTGAACAAGGTAGGTATTTAAAACTTTAGGGACATTTTCTATGAGTATATTTTGGGGTTCTAGTTCTTGTGCTAGTTTTATAACATACTTTATAAGTGAGTTTCTAGGATCATCTTCACGCATTTTTCCCGCTAGACTCATCCCTTGACAAGGAGGAGTAGCGATGAGAAAGTCACACTGCTGTTTTCTCGACTCCTCTAAAACGCTGTTAAAAACCTCATCATTGGTGATATCACCCTGAATCATCTTACACTTTTTATGCATCTGAGCATGAAACTCTGCACGATTTTTCAGCAGCTCATTTGCTACTGCTATCTGAATGTTGTGATTTTTTATATAGGTCTCAGCTATCCCTACATTTGCAAAAAGTGAAACACCTTTTATCATCTAGAGCCTTTTACAAAGCTTCTAACCGCTTCATCTATCGCAAAAACATCATCTACTGTTTTTGGAAGAGAACTAAACTTCTCAAACGCACTATTAATATTTTTAGCTATATCCATAAAACCTATCTTTTTATCTATAAAAAGCTCAATAGCTGCTTCATTTGCAGCATTTACAACAACACCACGAGCAGGGTTTTGAAGTAGCTCCCCTTTAATAGCCCATACAGGGTAGCGTTCACTCTCTATCTCTCTAAACTCTAAACTTCCAACCTTAAGTAGATCTACATGACCTAAAATATTCTCATCCATCTTCTCATCAAGTGCATAAGCGATAGGAAGCTGCATACTTGCATGTGCAAAGTGTGCTGTAGTTGAGCCATCTTTAAAGTCTATAAGTGCATGGATAAGGGACTTTGTCTCGATGATAGCATCGTAAGATCCTTCACCAAAAAGCCAACGAGCTTCTAGGAGTTCAAACATTTTGTTGACCATAGTTGCACTATCTATGGTTATCTTTTGTCCCATAGACCAGTTAGGATGCTTTTGAGTATCTGCGAGTGTAGCATTTTGAAGCCGTGCTATATCCCAGTCACGAAATGCTCCTCCACTTGCAGTGATAATCATCTTACTCACCGCTCTATCTTGAAGAAGATACCAGAGCCCAAAATGTTCACTATCTATGGGTTGAATATTTGATGTATCTATAAAAGCACCACTTGCAACTAAAGACTCTTTATTTGCTAATGCTACTTTTTTGTTACACTCTAGTGCTTTGAGTGTAGGGCGAAGTCCTAAAAATCCGACAAGAGCATTTACGACAAGCTCACTTTTTGAGTCTGCGATAAGAGAGAGGATAGCCTCACTCCCTGCATAGACACGCGAGTGATTCACATCTTTTATATCATTCTCATTTGCGATAACAACTACTTGAGGATTATGCTCTGCTATCTGCTCATTTAAAAGTTTTATGTTCGAACCACAGACAAGTGCCTCAACTTCAATACCAAACTTTTTAGCAACGATAAGAGTGTTGACCCCGATGGAGCCTGTTGAACCAAGAAGAATCAAACTATACTAATCCACGAAGAAGTACCAACATAACGATGCCACCAAAAAGATAACCATCAATACGATCTAAAACACCACCATGACCAGGGAGTAAGTCACCACTATCTTTCACTCCAGCTGCACGTTTAAGAGAGGACTCAAAAAGGTCACCAAAGATAGAACTCACAGCAACTGCAAAACTCACAAGAAATGCTACACCAAAGTCAACTATACTAAGACCTATAAACATACCACCAAATGTTGCTACAGTGATGCCACCTACAACACCCTCCATAGTCTTGTTTGGAGATGTCTCACAAAAGGGAGTTTTTCCCACACTTTTACCAACGCCATAAGCCCCAACATCAGTAAGAGCGACTACACCTACTAACCAAAGAAGAGATAAAACGCCATACTCTTGGTACATCGTAAACATAAAAAGAACACCAGCAGTTGGGTAGATAAAAGGATAAAAATCTTTCCATGCTATATCTTTGTTAAATGCTACAGCACTTGCATAAGCAACACCTGCTAAAACAAAAAGATCATCACCATAAGGGTAGACTCCTGCCACAAGCCAGAGGCCTATAGCAAAAGGGAGTAGTCCATCATTTTCAACACCAAAAAGCTTAATCGCCTCTTTAAATGCTAAGATATAGATAGCTCCAAAAACAAGCCACATAATAAAAAAGTTATCAATAAATCCAATAATTAAAACAGCAACTAAAAGTGCTACACCCGTTGTAATTCTCTCACTATGTTCACCAAACATACTCATACAAAATCCTCTTATTAATTAAGAGGAGATTATATCTAATTTGAGTTTAAAAGAAAGTTCCTTAGACTCTAATATCTAGTTTATGAACAGCTTGAATCTCTACAGACTCATCCTCTTCTTCTTGTTTTTTATTACGCTTGTTTTCACGATCAGACTCATCTCTAGTATGCTCTTTATCTTCATTTACCTCTTGGTTTTCCTCTGCAGGACGTACCTCTAAGACCTTTTCATCTTTTTCATTTACGGCAGCTTGTGCTACCATGTTTTGAAAATCTACACGGTTTGAATGTGCATTTTGATTTGAAGCTACTGCAGGAGTCATCTGGTTTGTAAAAATAGCACTTCCCAAAGGACCAATATTTGCCATCACCTCTCCCTTAATTTTGCAAAGGCTTTTAAAGCCTTGTGTCGACCTCTACAGTCTTATATTTATTATAGAGTACATTTGCTCCACTCTGAATGGTAACTTCTCTACGGGGAGTATAATCGACCAAAAACTTATCTTGCGCAGTCGTAGTAAAATCTACACAGAGTCTTGCCGCTGCTTTTATGATTTTTTCTGGCAAGTTTTGCTTGTCAGTTGTGATGATAACATGGCAAGAGGGTTGATCTTTTAAGTGTAACCAGACATCTTTTGCCCGTGCATTTTTTAAAACTTCTACATTTCCTCTCTCATTTTTTCCAAGCTGTACTTTGTAGCCTTCTATCCAAAAAACCTCTATACTATCGTTCACTTTTATCTTCTTACTCTGCACCTGTTTTGGGAAAAGCAGCTCTATCTTCGCTACATCTTTTGCAGCATTTACTGTGTGAATAAAAAGCTTTATATGCTCTATCTTCGAGCGAAGAGACTCCTCTTCTATATGTAAATGTTTTGCTCTCTGTTTCGCTTTTTTACTCTTAGTAAAGAACATATCACTTATCATAAACGCTGTCGGATAGGCTTTTGGTATAGTTACTAAAATCTCTGTTCCATCATAATCATCAAGAAAAAGTTTTTGAGAATAAGGCTTAATCTTATGCACATTTGATAGGACTAAGTTTCCATAGTGTTCGGCCTTTTGGGCCTCCTCTTCTAAACTCTCTTGTGAGTCTAACTTGTCATAGAGTTTTTCTAACTTTTTTAGTTTTTTATTTAAAAAGGCTACTTTTTGCTTTTTGAGATTATCTAGTTTTGCATTCTGCTCTTTCTCATAAACACTATATAAAAAAGTTGCAACATCCTCTAGGGGATACTCTTTTGCTACAAAAGGAGCGGGAGGAACATCAAGGAGCAGTTGTCCTACTCTTACCTCACGAAAAGAGGAGAAGAGATCAACATGACGAAGTGCTTCAAGAACAATATTTTTCTCATCTAAAATGATGACATTTGTATACTTTCCTGTAAACTCTAACTGTAAGTATGTTATCTCCTCTTTGTATGCAGAGGCTACACTTGTTTTAAAACGGATAATTTTATCACCGTTTAAAAGTTCTACTCCAAGAATATTAGACCGATTAAAACGTTTTGCGATGATAACATCAAAAGGAGCATTATAAACCTTTGAACGAGGGTACTCCTTACACTTAAACATGCTAGAGTTTGATCGGGTCATATTAAAGTAGATATCATCATGTTTATCAAACGCTATCTTAAGGATACTGTCGCTCACCCTATGGATGGCAGATATTTTTGTAAAAGTTTTTAGATAGTTTATAACTTGCTTTAAGTGGGAGAGTTTCATAAGGATATTTTACCCTAAAAAAAGAAGTATTAACTAACCCTTTAAAAAAGGCTTAGTTAACATATAGTTTTAATGAAACTATTCAGTAGCTTCTTTTAGTCTTTCTTTCAGCTCTTTATTCTCAGATTCACAGTCTTCCATTAACTCTTTAAAACCCTCTTTATCTTTATTGGCTTTTAAAATCATTGCCTCTTTTTCACACTCTGCTTTTAACTCTTTGATATCTGCTTTGATATCTGCTTTTGAATCAGAACATGCACTAAAAGAGAGTGCAAGAAGGGTAGTTAGTAGTACTTTTACTGTTGTGTTTTTGATATTCATCTGTTATTCCTTGTTTAATATAAGGATAATTATAACAAAATAACCTTAATAAAACTATTTATTATTTAAAAATATTAATTTTTGTATACCCTATCAAGTATAAGTGTCTAACTAAGACTTCAGGCCATATTGATTCTATCTCTTGAGGAACAGATTTTATATTGTTATCCTTTAATAGGTCATCAATAAGTTCCGTACAGTAAATTTTAGAGTTATCATATCTATCCAACTTATCATCAAACTCTTTTCCTAAATACTCATCAATGTGTCTTGTTATGATGTATTTAGGATGTCGTAAAATAGAATAACTTGCGACATCAGAAAAAAAATGTTTCAAGGGTGTAAGAACAACACCACTTTTATTATTTAAATCATCGTACTCAGGAATAGCTTGAAGTATAAAAAGTGTATTGTGACGTTTTACAACAAGTCCAACATGTGTATAATCAGGGTTACCATAAAACCTAAGAACACTAGCTCGCCAAGAAGTACCACTTACAAATATAATATCACCCTCTTGGAAATACTTCTCTTTTATAGGAGATTTTATTGGTTCTTGAAAAAAATTTATTGTAAACAACAGTACTAAACTTATTCCAAGGAAGACAACTACTGTAATTAACTTTTTCTTCATCATGAATTCCCTTTTTTGATAGTATTATACACATATTGATATAAAATTGTGTTATTTAGTTTGAATAAGTGAGCGAAACTAGTTTCTCTTAAATTTTTAACTTCTATCCATAACAGTATAAACTTATAAAGTTTTAGCGTTATAATTCCAACAATTTAAATATCTAGGAAATTGCAGAAGGACTCCCTACTCCAGCACTTATAGTTGTTGGAAAAGTCGTAGAGTCACGAGAAAATTTACAATAGTTTTAGGAAAGAAATGAATCAAAAATTATATATGGTCTCACTAGGGCCCGGTGATGTTGAACTTCTTACACTCAAAGCACTCAATGCTTTTAAAGAGTGTGATGCTATCTGTGTACCTACAAAGAGTGAAGATGGAACTTTTACCAAGTCTATCACCCACACTATAGTCATAGAGGCCCTTGCTCTTTTAGGAGTAGATAAAAAGCTCATTCCCGTCTACTCCCCTATGCGATTTAATCCCAAAGACTGGGAAGATGAAGTTGATGTTGTTTTAGATACTCTTAAAGAGAACAAAAAAGTATGTTTTGTGACTCTTGGTGATGCAGGAATCTACTCTAGTATCTACTATCTTTTAGAGATTATCAAAGAGAAAAAGAGTACTATTTATGAGAGTTGTGAGGTTATTGCAGGTGTTACTTCTTTTAGTGCAGCAAGTGCTGTAAGTAAAAAAGCACTCTGTTTAGGAGATGAAGCATTGACCATAAAACCTATAAATCCTAGAGGAGAAGTTAAAACAACAGAAATTTTAATGCGTCCTCGTATAGGTATGGATACAAAACTTCTTGGAGAGGGAGATTTTTACACATATGAAAATATGTACCTGAGAGATGAGAAGATCACTCCTTCAAAAATAGGGAAAGTAAAACGCTATATGACTCTTTTTATAAACTATGCGATAAGAAATTAAGTGAGTATCTCACATTTAACACTTTTATAACTAAGAATATTATATAATATCTGATGGGAAAGAACAGATACCTTATTAACATTATATTTATACTTTTTGTATTAATTTCTGTGTTTGCTATATATTCAGACATAAGTAACATAACAAAAAAAATCAGTAACATCTCACAAGTAGATATAAAATTCAATAAAATCCTCCTGCTCCGAGAAATTATTCAAGAGCTTCAAAGAGAGAGAGGTTTAACGAACATCTACTACTCTAAAAAAGTAGAAAAAACATTTCAACTACTACAAAAGCAGAGAGCAACTATGCAAGATCTTCTCTCTCACTCTAATAATGAACAGCTTATTAAAGAGATAAATACACTTCGACTAAGAATCAACAAAAATACTATAACAGCCTCAGAGACTTTCGACTCTTATACAAAACTAATTTTAAATATGCTTATAGAGACAAAAAAACTTCTTCTTTTTACAACTGACCAAGGTATAAAAAACCACTTGCTTATCTATCAAAAAACAAACTTTGTACAGGAGTACTTAGGTCAACTTCGAGCAGAGATAGGAAGTATCTTAGAGACAAGAGGCATAAACCATAAACAGTATCTCTCCATCATAAAACTACAAACTCTTGTAAATAACTACATACTACAAACTAAAGAGAATATACTTCTGACAAAAGTGGTAGTCACCTCCCCCATAAAGAAAAAGTGCTTTAGGGAGACAAATATTTTAATAGAACAGATAGTGCATCAAGAACTACAACAGATAAATATATCTTCAATAGAGTGGTTTAATCTCTCTACCTGTGCGATTGACTCTATTGCTACAACTATGACAGAGTATCTCCAACATGTAAAAGAGGAGATAGATAGAAAACTACTCGAAAAAAAATCAAAACTCTATTTTCATATTGTATTTTGGGTTTTAGCTATTTTAATCTCTCTTTTACTCTCTCTCATTCTTTATAAAACTAATAGAAAGATGCTTACAAAACAGAAACTACTAGAGGACTATAAAAAAGCTATAGATAACTCAACGATAGTTTCTAAAACTGATAAACGAGGTATTATTACCTATGCCAATCAAGCCTTCTGTAATATATCAGGCTACACAGTAGAAGAGCTTATAGGAAAACCTCATAATATAGTACGAGATCCTAGTGTTCCAAAAGAAGCATTTAGTGAACTATGGAGCACTATAAAAAGTGGAAAAACATGGAGTGAACAACTTTCAAACCGAGCAAAAGACAAGAGCACATACTGGGTCAATGCTACAATATCTCCTATTTATGACAATGATAATAATCTTGTAGAGTATATAGCTATCCGACATGATATTACAGAGATTATTGAGCTTAGTAAAGAGATAAAAAGCACACAATATGAACTTATTTATAGGATGGGAGAGTCTGTAGAATCAAGAAGTAAAGAGAGTGGACATCATATACAGAGAGTTGCGCACTACTCAAAACTTCTAGCACAGTATTATGGACTCTCCAACCAAGAGGCAGAAACTATTTTTATCGCTTCCACCATGCATGATATGGGGAAAATTGCTATTCCAGACTCAATTCTTCTTAAAAAAGCAAAACTTAGTAACGATGAGTGGGAGATTATGAAAACACACTCAGCTATAGGTTATAAGATTCTTGCCGGCTCAAACCTTCCCATACTCAAAATGGCTGCAAATATCGCTTACGAACATCATGAACACTATAATGGAGCAGGATACCCAAGAAGTATTAAGGGAGAAGAGATTTCAATCTGTGCAAGGATAGTCATGATTGCAGATGTTTTCGATGCCTTAATATCGGAGAGAGTTTACAAAAAAGCTTGGCCACTTGAAGAGGTTATAAACCTTTTCAAAAAAGAGAAAGGAGAGCAGTTTGACCCTAAACTTACAGATCTCTTCTTAGATAATATGGACTCATTTATAAAGATTAAAGAGGAGTTCGAAGACTAATTAACCTTCGACCACTCACCCTTCTCTGCTCCACTTAAGTCATACTTATTGAGATAACCACGAGGTGTTAAAACACGACCATCTTTTGTGAGTTTTGTTGTTGAATTTCCTATGAGAAGGGTTGTTGACATATTTACATCTATATTTTGCACACCTGCTTCTACAAGTTCACTTGATTTCACAACTTTTATAATCTGATTTTCACGACCTAAGTCACGAGCTATAACGACTATTCGCTCCTCTCCCAAGGCTTTGAGTTGGTCTAGCATCCCTTGGTATGGGTCTAAACGGCTTTTACTTTTTGGGTTATAGATAGAGATAACAAAGTCTGCTTCAAGTGCAAATCTTATGCGTTTTTGTATAAGCTGTGCATCTGTGAGTCTATCTGAAAGAGAAATAAGACAAAAATCTTGTGAAAGTGGTGCACCAACTTCACTTGCAAGTGCTAAAACAGAGCTGATTCCAGGAAGTGCAGAGTACTCTATAGTATCCCAAAGATCAAGAGTATCTAAAAGCTCAACTACTAGACTCCCCATCGCATAAACATTTGCATCACCATTTGAGAGAAGGGCAACTCTGCGACCTTTTTTTGCCTCATCTATGGCATGTTGCACACGCTCTATCTCTTTGGTCATAGGTGTTGTAAAGACCTCTTTACCCTCTACTAGTTCAGGTAAATCTTTTGCATACTTTGTGTAAGCTACTATAAGTTCAGCCTCTTCAATGGCATTTATCGCCTCATTTGTAAGGTAGCGACTACCACCTGCTCCAGTTGATACTAATGTTAATTTTCCCATTTTATTCTCCTAAAATGCAGCTGCTACTGTCACAGCTCCATAGATTCTTTTACTTAAAAAAAGTGTTCTCTTTTGACTTGCCAAAAGTGCCGCAGGCTCTGCAACACCTTTAATGTTAAAAAACTTTGTAGCTTGACTTGGACTAAAGTTCTCACTCAAGGCATTAATAGCAGTTTCATCAAAAAATTCTAGTTCCCTCTCTTGCTCTTTAGCAAATTCTAAAAGTCCAACTTCATCATTTTTAGCTGTAAAGCTAGCAAGCATACTCACTTGTGAAACTTCTAAACCATGCTCATAACAAAAACGTTTTACAGCGTTTGTTATCTCTTCTTTACTCGTACCTCTATTCATGCCTAAACCTAATGTAATATGTTGAGGATGGATTTGTAAAGCAGCATTTGCTAACTTTTGAGGTGTTATATATACAGAAGGCATATCATCTCTAAAATTTTCTAAATCATCAGGGCTCACAAATACAAAGTTCTCCTCTTTATAACCCTCAAAAGATTTCACAGATTCAATCATACAAGGATACGTTACAACTTGTACCTGTTTTTTATTGATAATAGCATTTGAAACTTCAGCAAGAGACTTTAGGTTACTTATACTATAGTTATATTTTTTAGCAAACATATCAAAAGCCAGCACTTTTATCTGATCACTTGCCGTTGTAACAAAATTTACACACTCATCTATACTCTCTGTTATCTCATTTGCCAACTCATTTGCACCACCCAAATGTCCTGAAAGCAAGGGGATAATTCTCTTAAGATCAAGTGTCATTATAAGTACAGCAGGGTCAGTTGCCTTATCTTTTAAATGGGGGGCTATCTTACGAATAACTGCCCCCGTCGCCATAATAAAGATAATGGCATCAAACTCAGCCCAAGCGGTTGGCAAGATATCATCTACCTTTTTAAAGAGATGAAACTCTGCGCCTAATTCTGCTTCACTCTGTGACTTATTAAAAACATGACACTCATGATGAGTTAAATGTAAGAGCAATTTTTTTGCTGCATCTAAACTTGGGTTATTAATTGTTGCTATAGCTATTTTCATATACTTTTCTTAATTTTTAATGGATTATAGCTTGAAAAATTCAATAAAAAATTAAAGTGTAATGATATTTATTCTTTCCATCTAAAATTAATTCTATTTATGTTAAAGTTATAGATTAATTATTTAAGAGAAAAACAAGGTAGATACTATGCATGAAGTAAAACTAGATACTCGAGCTTTTCTTGTCTCTGAAACAGATGAAAAAGGTATTATAAATTTTGCGAATGATGAATTTTGTAAATATGCAGGCTATACAATTGATGAACTTATAGGAAAACCTCATAGTATTGTAAGGCATTCAGATATGCCAAAAGCTGCATTTAAAGACTTGTGGGACACCATAAAAAGTGGTCAAAAATGGAGAGGTTTTGTAAAAAACAGAGCAAAAGATGGCTCTTACTACTGGGTATTTGCCACAGTTTATCCTTTTGTAAATTGTGATAATAAAAAAGGGTATATCTCCTGTCGAAGAATTATCTCAAATATGGAAAAAGAGAAATATGAAAAACTCTATAAAGAGATGAAAAGAGAGGAAAGATAATGGAATTTTTAAAATATATTAGTATCAAAAATAAACTGCTTCTCAATGTAGTACTTCCGACCATTACTATGATTATTATGGCAAGTTTTGCTATTGGTGATCATATCTCCTTAAAATCTAAATACTCTGAGTATGAGACAATAGTTAAACTTGATGTTGAGATATCCTCTCTTATCCATGAAACACAGAAGGAGAGAGGTGCTACAGCTGGATTTTTAAGTTCAAAAGGAAAGAAGTTTGCACAGCTACTTCCTACGCAGCAATCAAGTACTGATAAAAAAATAGCAGCACTCAAACTCTATATAGAGAGTAGTGATGTTGCAAATATTTTAGAAAAAAGCACATATCAGTATCTTCTTTCTGCTATGCAAGAGCTCAAAAGAGTAGAGAGTATACGTTCACAAATACTCTCTCAAAATATTGAAGCAAAGCAAGCTATATCTTACTATACAAAAATGAATAAGAAATTTTTAGACTTTATTGCTAGAGCATCTTCTCAATCTGCCGATGCAGAGCTCTCTACTGCCTCTCTCGCTTACTATAACTTTTTAAATGCTAAAGAGCGTGCAGGGGTAGAGAGAGCAATAGGGAGTGCTACATTTGCACAAGATAAATTTGCAAAAGGGGCGAAAGCAAAACTTCAATCCCTTATCTCTGAACAAAATACTTATATGTCAAACTTTCAAACACTTGCAAACCAAGATGATATATCTTTTTCTCAACAAACACTCCATACAAAAAGTGTTGATGAAGTAGATAGAATGCGAAAAATTCTTAGTAACTCTAACGAGATTGGTGGTTTTGGGATTGATCCGAATAGTTTCTTCTCTCTTATGACACAAAAAATAAATCTTTTGAAAAAAGTCGAAGATTATATGGCTGCAAATCTTCACTCCTCATCATCAAAGTCTAAAGAGACTATGCTTATTGCAACTACTGTTGCAGCACTTTTACATGAGACACAAAAAGAGAGGGGAGCTACTGCAGGATTTTTAGGTTCAAAAGGAAAGAAATTTGCTGAGTTTCTTAAAAAACAGAGAGTAGCAACAGATAAAGAGAGTCACAAACTAATAAAAATACTCCATAATAACAGAGCCTTAAAGAGAGATTCAATACTGCAAAAAAATGTATCTGACACACTTCAAGCACTTAAAAGTCTTACTCAAGTAAGAGAAAAAAGTGATACATTTCAAATCCCTCTCAACAGTGCCTTAAAATTTTATACAGATATAAATACAAAACTACTTATTATAGTTGCCGATCTTATTCCACATATACAAACAGCAAAAGAGACTCGAGAGCTTACAGCATTTTATAACTTCTTAATGGCAAAAGAGAGAGCAGGAGTAGAGAGAGCCGTTTTAACAAATAGTTTTGCTAGAAATAAATTTCTTTCTGGTATGAAAGCAAAAGCTGTTGAACTTGTAACAGAACAG
>JAMORO010000005.1 GCA_027063505.1 Sulfurimonas sp. | reverse complement strand
GTCGCACTTAGGGTAATTGCGTTTAGTTGATTCTCTTCTACACTTACTGTATCGGCTGAGATAAACTGAGGTGTTGTATTTGAGCCACTCTCATCGACATCGGTAATATTAATAGTCACATCTTGCGTTATCGTATTTGTCCCGTCACTTGCTACAGCTGTAAAAGTGTAAGAGTTCTTTGTCTCATAATCTGGTGCTGATTTGAAAGTCACTTCTCCGCTTGTTGCGTTTACATTAAATGCACTGCTGTCTGTTCCTGAGATTGAGTAGCTGATGTTATTTTCATCTGAAGTATTACTTGTATCTGTTGCACTTAAAGTGATCGCGCTGAGTTGGTTCTCCTCTACACTTGCAGATGAGGCAGATGTGAAGCTTGGTGTTGTCTCATCAATGTTTATGATAGTGATAGTGACATCTTGTGTTGTATCATTTGTCCCATCACTTGCTACAGCTGTAAAAGTATAAGAGTTCTTTGTCTCATAATCTGGTGCTGATTTGAAAGTCACTTCTCCGCTTGTTGCGTTTAGATTAAACTCTGAACTGTCTGTACCACTTATTGAGTACGTGATATTGTTGTCATCTGTCGCACTTAGGGTAATTGCGCTGAGTTGATTCTCCTCTACACTTACACTTGTTGCAGAGCTAAATACAGGTATGTTTTCATCGACATCTTCTATCTTTATAGTAACATTTTGCGTAACCTGGTAAGTACCATCGCTTACAGTAGCTGTAAAGGTGTAAGAGTTCTTTGTCTCATAATCTGCTGGAGTTTTGAATGTTACGACTCCATTTGTACTATTGATATTAAAGCTTGCACTATCACCTCCACTAATAGAGTAGGTTAGAGTACTGTTGTCTGTAGCACTTAAAGTGATTGCGTTTAGCTGGTTTTCCTTCACTGTAACTGTATCTGCTGATACAAAAATCGGTGCACTCTCATCAAGATTTAAAATTTGGATAGTCACATTTTGCTTACTGATATTTGTTCCGTCATTTGCAGTAGCTGTAAAAGTATATACATTTTGATTTTCATAATCTGGTGCAATTTTAAAGCTCACAACTCCAGTCGATTGATTGACAGTAAACTTTAATGAATCCCCACCATAAATTCCATAAAGAAGTGGATGTTCATCTGTAGCTTGCAGAGTAATCGCTGTTAGTTGTTTTTCTACTACACTCACAGTTGCAGAAGATGTAAAGAGAGGTAGAGTTTCATCAATATCAATGATATGGATTATGACATTTTGCTTGCCTACATTTGTACCATCACTTGCCTCAGCGGTAAATGTGTAGAGGTTTTTTGACTCATAATCAGGGGCTGTTTTAAAGGTCACTTTTCCTGTCGTAGCATTCACTTCAAATGCATTACTATCAGTACCACTAAGCGAATAAGTAATAGGCTGATCATCTGTGGCACGAAGGTTCACTGCTTTTAGTTGATTTTCAACTACATTTATCTCACTTGCAGATATAAACTTAGGAATACTCTCATCAATGTCCTCAATGAATATAAGGATATTTTGTGTCACAGTATCTACGCCGTCATTTGCAGATGCTGTGAAGCTATAACTCTGTCGCGTTTCAAAGTCTGGGGCTGTTTTGAAAATCACCTCACCTGTCACTGCATCTACGCTAAACGCAGCACTGTCACCTCCACTTATTGCATAAGTTATATTGTTATCACTTACAGCTTTAAGTACAAAGGCGTTTATCTCATTTTCTGGCACATATATAATCGAATCAGATGTAAAGTGTAACGCGGTAGTATTCTCATCTGGCGTACTTGGAGTAGTTGAACCACCCCCGCTGCCTCCACCACATGCGGTTAAAAATATAATAACAACGGATAAAAGAACTGTAAATAAAAGATTTTTTTTCATATCAAACACCCCTTTGCTGTGCTTAAGTAATTATAGCACATATTGGGATGTTTATTGTTTTTTTAAGTGTCAAGAAAACTTTAGCAGTAGAATTTTTACTGATAAAAACCACTATCTGGCAACTTCCCACCAATAGTTTTAGGATTATTATTTTTCAAAATCTCAAAGAAAAACTCTAAATCTTTTTGAGCATCTTTTGCACTTACATCATCAAGTTGAACATAGCTTAAACTATCTTCCACAGCTTCAGGAAGAAGCATAGGAATATATTTATTAACCAATACACCAGCCTCTTTTGGATGTGTTTTATACCATTTAAGAGCTTTAGTGTACTCCTCGTTAAATCGTTTTACGATATATGGGTCTTTCTGACCTATAACAGCCATTCCAGCTTGGGGGATTTTCCCCTCTACTTTAAAGACTTTTCCCCACTCTTTTTGAAGGTCTGAGCTTCTATATAAATCAGGTGCTATAAGTTTTAGTGGAAATGAGTTTGTTTTTCTAAGAGCCATAGAGATGGCAGGTTCAGCCAAAAGTGCATGGTCTACTCTTCTCATTACAAGCATTTGCATAGCATCTATTGGAGAGCCAACATAGCGAAGCTTGAAATCTTTTTTAGGGTCCAAGCCTTGTTTTTTAGCTATCTCTTCAAAAACTATATCTGGCATATCAGCACGAAAGGGCATTGCTATTTCACACCCTTTAAAGTCAGCAAGAGTTTTTTTTGTTTTATCTCTTGTTATCATCCCTAAAATACCCCATACAGAGACATTAAGCAGTTTTATATCTACACCTTTGTTGTAAAGATTAGCCCCAACATTTGTAGGCACTGCTATAAAGTCAGCATTGCCACGAAGTGTTAATGCTCGCAGTTCATCAGGAGATTTCCACATTACAAACTTGACATTTTTTGCTACATCGTTTAATGCACCTGTTTCTATCATCCTTAAAAGTGGATGGCTAACAGATGCCATAGGACCACTTAACACTAAAGTATCTACTTTTTTTATCTCATTTGCTTGCATTGAAAATGCAAGAGCCACAGTAAGTAATATTTTTTTAATCATTTTTTTTCCTATTCAACAATTTGTATTTCAAAATTATTTTCAAATGTATAATAGATTCGATGTTTGTTTAAAATCGAAAATATTTTTCTAAATTCAAAAGTATCCGTATTTTCACCAACTTTCAAATTTACAACTCTGTTTCTTTGTACATCAAACTGAAAGTTTTCAAATGCTTCAATCTCTTCTATAATTTCTTGTGCCATTTTCAAATCTCTTTTTATATACAAAGTAGTTGCCATTTAATTTTGAACTGTTAATAATAACATTATTAATTCGTTGAAAAATATTTTTCATAATACTTCCTTTGCAACTTCAAAAATACGTTTTTGTGAAATACTTCTATGTCGCATAGAAACAACTCTAACCACAGAACATAACATCATTTTGGATGGTTTATATCCTGATGTTTGTACTAAATTTACTATCTCTGATTTTAACTCTATATTTGACATTTTTATTCCTTTAAAATAGATATCCAACTCTAAATGTATATCTTGTTTTTTCAAGTGGTTGATACTCTGCAACATTATAATGTGCTAAGAATGAAACACCTATTCCTACATGAATTTTTGGTTTACCAAATGGTACAAACTCAACTTCAGGAGTGATATAGCCGACTGTTCCACTAAATGCTTTAAATGGAAGTTTTGAACGAAGTATAGGGTTTGTATCATCCCCCATATCTGTGTCGGTATTGTATTTACCGTTATACTCTAACCCTAAGTTGATTTTATCCGTCACTGCGGCTGTAAAAGACAAGTCATAACTAAGTTCATCTCCAAAGTCATAATTGTGTTCAGCTTTTGGTCTATAAGTGTACATAGTATGAAAATCTACTCGCATACTCTCGTTTACAAGTTTTGAGATACCAAGTTCTGCTTTGTATTCATATTCACCTGTACCCATTTGTGTAGGGAGTGGAGTGTTTGTATTTTGAGCAAATGGCGGTGCTTTTTTAAAACCGTTATCTGTTGAACCTGTTGGTAGTTTTACTCCTGCACCTACTGAGAGTTGATAGCCATACTCTTTCATCGGCAAGATGACATATCTTCCCATTACAACCATATCTCCTATGCCTTTATTATCAATTGCAACATCATTTGGACCGAGTTTGGCTGTCGCATCTATCTGTTTATATGGAAGTGCAACTCTAATGTCAAAGTTTTTACTAACACCATATCTTAATACTAAAAGAGTTATATTTGCAGTTGCATCAAGATTTTGTTGATTAGTAACTTCTTTACTTCCATCAAACATACTATCTCTTTTCATATAGATATGTTTAAGACCCATTTTTAACTTACCTTCAGGCAGAGTCATTGCTCCACCTTTAGAGTTAATCCCAGGAAGTACTTGTGCTTGGAGTAAAACCCCTCCTATTAAACTAGCTAACACTATCTTTTTCATCTGTTTCCTTTATGATAATCATTTTCAATAAAGGAACTATAACACTGTTTTTCTTCAGTAAAAATTAAATTGATAACAATTATCACTATAAAGATGCTTTAAGTTTTATATCTGTAGTATTTCGATAAACATTATCAAAAAGGAGGCAGATAAAATTAACTATTATGTTTTTAAGTGTCTAATGAAGAGGTATAAATTACCTGACACTTGAACTTAAATTTATATATCACATGAAGAGTAACATGGTTACTGATATATAAATTGTAGTTAAAAATACAGAGGTAATACAGGCATATATTCTCCTAATTTAATGCCTTAACCAGAGATTTAAAGTTTTACTCGTAACAAAATCAGATTTGCAGCATACACTCTGTGAATCTGACAAGAAATTATAAAGGAGTCTATTTGATAGATAAATTACAACAGTGTATAGAAAAAAAAAGAGTAAACAACTCGCATAGTAGAGAGATTATATATAAGATTTTATGTGAGAGTACAGAGTGTTTAAGTGTTGCTGAGATACTGGAGTTAGCAGCTGATGAATATCCTAAAAAGATATCTTTAAACACTGTTTATAGACATTTACGGTTTTTAATAGAGTGTGAATTGATTTTTATGATTCAAGATGACTTGAAAAAGGCTTACTACTGTTTGTGTAGAGATGAAGTAGATATTTTTGAAATTTGCCCTAAATGTAACAAAATTAAAAAAATAGAGATGACTATTTGTGAGCTTATGAAAGCATCAGAGTTTGTAACTATACATAAAAAATGTACTACATGTAAGTAAGACTCAACTTTGAAAAGTTAGCTTTTTAGTGTTGAGTCTTAACTCAAAGAAATAGACAAGGAAAGAAAATGAACTTAGAGAAAAAAATAAAATTAGGACTACTTTCGGTAGTTACAGCAATTGCATTAGTTGGATGTGGCAGTAGTGGTGGAAGTGACAATAGTTCAACTTCAGGCTATAAAGCACAGTTTTTAAGCAGAAGTACGGGTGATCAAGTAGAGGAATTTATGGGTGGAGTTATTGGTATCGCTGATGAAGTTGGTCATGGTAAAATGGGTGATCCTTTAGGAGAAGATTTAGCTCATGCAGATACGACCCTTGTCGAGTCACAATTTTCTTGGAACTCAACTATGGATTTCTATAACAATATTGCAAGTATTAAACATGTATGGGATGGTGGTCTTAAAGATGTAGTTACTGCTCATGATAGTGCTAAAGCGACACAAATTACAAATGATATTGCAACTGCTTTAGCTTCCATTATCGCTATTAGTGACGACAATGATGACGGTACTCTTACTACATCGGATTTAATTGCAAATGATGGTGCAAAAGCATTTAGAAATCAGATTTCAAATGATGCTGGTCGTAGTTTAATTACTACAGCTACTACAAACCTGGCAACACTTCAAACAGATTTAGAAAACTTAAAAACATATCTCTCAAGTGTATCATTTACAGATGCCGATAAAACAGAATGTTCAAATGTAGTAAACAATGTAATTGTAAAAGGCTATAACGACTTAGGAGTAGAAGCTCAAAAACTAGCAACTGCACTTACAAAACTAAAAGATACACCTTCTGCTGAAAATGTTACAGCAGCAAGAACTCAGTGGAGAGCAACAAGAGAGTTTTGGGAAGCTGGAGAGGGGCATATATTTGGTCCGGTAGATACTTTAGGGGTTGATCCAAAAGTTGACAGTTGGCCAGTTGACAAAACACAACTTGATGGTGCCCTAGATGGATGGGATCCTGAACTTTCAAACATAGATGGTTTTCCAACAACGATGAAAGGTTTTCATGCTATTGAGTATCTACTCTTTGGTGATGGTACAACACTTGAAGCACCAAACAACACTCTTAATAATCTTGATGACAAAAAAAGAGCATATTTAGAAGCACTTGGTGTTTCATTTGCAAAAGATATTAAATCTCTTACAGATGCTTGGAAATAAACTAACTCTGCAGAGTGCATAAGCACTCTGCAGATACCTATCTCAAACAATTTTTATCAAATTAGGAATAACAATGACAAAACATTTAACACTCTCAGTGCTTACTATAGCACTACTTTTTTTATCAGGATGTGGTGATAACGATAAACAGACTACATGCACTCCAGAAAATCTTCTCAGTATAAATGATTCTCCAACTCACTTCGTACATCAAAAGATACTAGGTGGAGATACAACAGATACAGAATATAGTAGTTCAACACATGCTTTTTCTCAACCGGCAAAAAACCTCACTCCTGAGCTTTTAGAGTTACACCTAACTGGAGATGCTAATTTTGAAACAAATCCAAATGGTTTTGGACCGGTTTTTAATCATACAAACTGTGATGCCTGTCATCAAAGAGATGGTCGAGATTCTTTACCAGTATTGCTAGGAGAGAAAGAGTATTTGAGTAACTATATAGTAAAAGATAAAAATGGTTGGTATAAACTTAATGATGAGGGAACATTTTTAAGAATCAGTATAGAAAATGGTGCAAAAGATAAAAACGCAACAAATTGTTGGGGAGCACCAGTACCCGTACCAAACTTTTCAGATCAGCTGTTTCACCGTGGTGTTTATGGTGTAAGAGACTCAAACAACACAGGGGCTGGACAAGCAGATGTTTGGATGAAGTATGAATATAAAAATGTTACTTATCCGGATGGAACTACCGTTACACTTTCTAAACCAATTTTTGGTGTTGATAACCCTTATGATGCACCAGATAATCCAAATGAGTACAATCCTATAAAAGTTGAGGCAAATGCAACAAGCAGACTTTTTAGACCCGATGTAAAAATGGGTCCAAGAATTGGGATGCCTATGATAGGTTTAGGGCTTTTAAACGCTATACCAGAAGCTGATATATTGGCTCTTGCAGATATGAATGATAGTGATGCTGATGGCATTAGTGGAAAACCAAACTGGGTATGTGATAAAGAAAAGTATGATAAATGTAGTGAAGCAGGAAACTGTGATACAAATCCACCTATCTCACTTGGTCGTTTTGGATGGAAAGCAAATACTCCAACAGTTGCACACCAAGGTTTAGGTGCAATGCGTGGAGATATGGGTGTAACAAATCCTCTCTTTAAACATGAAAGTACAAATGGTACTGATTTGATGAATACTTACAAAGCAGATAATATTGGTTTTACAACATATGAAGATTCAGGCATTACAGATGAAGATGAAGAGTTTGCATTGCCTGTTGTTGTTTATTCTGAAACACTTTCTGTTCCGCCTAGAAGAGATGTTAATGACTCTGATGTGCAACAAGGTGCTATGGAGTTTGAAGCATTAGGATGTGTGAAATGTCACAACCCATCTTTTACAACTGCTTCAGAGTATCACTCTTATGGTGTACATGGTGAAAGAATCCAAGCCTTAGAAAATCAAAAAATCTATCCATTTACAGATATGTTACTTCACGATATGGGAGAAGATTTAGCAGATGGCAGAGCTGATTTTGACGCAACAGGAAGTGAGTGGAAAACTAGACCTCTGTGGGGAATTGGTGCTACACAAATCATAAATCCAGGAGCTGGTTTTTTACATGATGGTCGTGCAAAAACACTTGAAGAAGCGATTCTTTGGCATGGTGGAGAGGCTCAAACTATAAAAGAAAACTTTATGAAACTCTCAAAAACTAAACGCGATAGAGTTATCAAGTTTTTAAATAGTCTTTAAAAGGGAACAATAGAATGAAAAAAATAGTATTAGGAGTAGCGACAGCTACTCTTTTAAGTTCATCACTATTTGCCATAGATATGGATCAAGTTCAGATTTTTGGATACGGTAATATCTATTATCAAAACTATGATTATCTACCAAATTATCAGTCTAAGCCAGAGAGTCGTGCAAAAGTCGACCTTGAGCGTTTTGTTTTAGCTCCACAGTTTCTTGTAAATGATACTATAAAAATTGTTTCGGAGATAGAGTTTGAACATGGAGGGACAGGTGTTACAACAGAGTATGACACCTTGGATGAATTTGGTGAGTTTGAGACTGAAATAGAAAAAGGGGGAGAAGTTGTAGTTGAAGAGATGTATGTTGACTTTTCAATTATGAAAGAGTTTAACCTAAAAGTAGGACACTCTATAGTCCCTATAGGTTTAAATTCTCAACGCCATCTCCCAAGTCTCTACCTCTCAACTATGAGAAATATTTCAGAAACAACAATCTTACCAAACACATGGCATGAGAGTGGTATTACTGCTTATGGAAAGTTTGGGGAGTATATAAACTATCAAGCGATGGTTATGACAGGACTGAATTCAGAGTTTTTTAACTCTCATCATTGGATCAGAGAGGGAAATCAAAAAAGATTTGAGTCTGTCAATGCAGATAACCTGGCATTTGCACTCCGTGTTGACTTAGGTGATGTTGTTGGTTCACATATTGGTGCTTCTTATTACATTGGCAATACAAATCAAAACCGTAATAAACAGCAACTTAAATCAGATGGAACAGTTACTATAGCCGAGGTTCATGGCGTTTATGATGAGCACAACATTCGACTTCGAGGATTAGCACTTTTAGGTACTTTAAGTGACTCAGACACTATATCTCAAGCAAACAGAAATCTTCCCAATGCACTTGAAGCAAAAAGAACACCGGTTGCACACAAGGCTGTTGCTTACTTACTTGAAGCGGGATACAACATATCTCCACTCTTTGGATATGACAAGGAAATTACACCTTTTGTAAAGTATGACTATGTAAATAGTATGTACAAAACCGAAGGTGTTATACAAGCTGATGACAGATACGAAACTACAACTTTAACAATGGGTTTAGCTTATTTTGTAACACCTCAAATAGTTGTTAAAGCTGATTATGCAACAACATCTTATGGTCCTAAATCTAAAATTGAAGATTTACACTTTGCAACTTTAGCGATGGGGTTCCAGTTCTAAGATGGAAGCTTCATTTATCATCGCATTTCGAGAGGGCTTAGAAGCCTTCTTGGTTGTGGGAATCATACTCGCATTTTTAGAAAAAAGCTCACTTGGGTATATTGAAAAATATGCTTGGGGTGGTTTTGTTGCTGGAATACTCAGTTCCTTTGTATTGGCGTTTATATTTAGAGTTATTGTTGATGGTTTTGAGAGTGAAGATCTGCAGTATAACATCTCACTTGGAGTACTTGCATTAGCCATTGTTCTTTTAACCTATATGGTTTTTTGGATGAAAAACAACTCCGATACACAAGCTATGCACAAAAAAATCTCACTCTCAAACAATCAAAAAATTATAACATTTCTCATTGTTTTTACTGCTATTTTAAGAGAGGGTTTAGAGACTGTACTTTTTACATTAGCACTGATGATGGATGAAGAAGTATCGCAAAATGATGTCTTGTCAGGCCTTGGTTTAGGACTAGGAGTAGCTGGATTTTTTATCTACCTTCTTTTTAAAACATCTGTAAAACTTCCACTTAAGCAGTTTTTCACTTACAGCTCTTACTTTATCATCCTAATAGTGGCTGGTTTGGTCTCTCTTTTTATAAAAGGCTTACAAGCTTATGAGTATATACCAACATTTGTAGCACCGTTATATGACAGTAGTTTTTTACTTACAAATGACTCTATGATGGGAAAAGTTTTTGGTGCATTAGTCGGTTATGATGCCCAGCCTTCACTTTTACAAGTGATTTTTTGGCTTCTTTATGTTGGAAGTATTGCAATATTATTGCAAAGGAAAAAATATGTTTAAAATTTTAATGGTTCTGTTTTTAAGTCAGTTAGCTCTATGGGCTTGTCCTTTTGATGAAGCAAAAGTAGAAGTAACAATAATAGCACATAAAACAATCTCAAAAGCACTCAAAGCTGATGATTATGAAAAGGCATTACAGGAGATAAAAAAGCAAAAAGAGCTCTATACTTACTTTGAAAAGTCTACAGATATAGCACTTTATAAAGAGCTACTAAACGCCACTCAAGCAAAAGAGAAAGCCAAAGTAACAGAACTTTTAGACCTCTCTTTAGTGTTAGAGATAAAAGAACTTTTAACGCAAGTGGATGCAAATTTTGATAAGTATCAAAAAGCAAGACTTCTTCTCATAAAAACAAAAAAACACCTCAAAGCTCTTACTAAAAAAAGAGAACCGATCAAGTATATGAAGCAACTTTTAAAATCTATAGGCAACCCTGGAATGATGGGTGTTGGAAAACGAAAAGCAGATAAAGAGATATTTTACAAATATAAAGATAAATTAGAAAAATATTTATCAAAAAACTATAATTAACATAGTTACATATAGGGAGAGGATATGAGTGTATTAGTTATTGGAGGCGATAAAGTAAACAATATTTTTGAAATATTGAAAGATTTGGGAGCGACACAGATTTTACATTGGGATGCTCGAAAAAAGACATCAGTTACAAAAAAAGATATTCCAAAAAATGTAGATATTGTTGTGATGCTCACATCATTTTTAAATCATAATGCGATGAAATATTTCAAAGCTCAGGCGAAAAAAAGAGCTTTACCTTTTGTATGTGCAAAATCAAATGCCACCTGTGTTTATAGTGAGTTTGAAAAAATGATGAAAAATAATGTATGTGAGAGTTGTGTAGAAAATTCTAACTGCTCTTTGTATAAAGGAAACTAAAAGAATGGACTTGGATTTAACAGTTAGTGATATCTCTTTCATAATGGGAACACAAAACTATGGAGTGTGTTATGAACCCATAAAAGATGTAATGAGTTTAAAAACTATAGGCTATGAGGCATTGAGCCGTTTTAGATACAAAGGCTATTTGATCCCGCCAAATCGGTTTTTTACGGCACTTCATAATGATGAGGACTTTTTCTTTTACACTGAAACTGTGTTAAAACAATTTCAAATAGAACAAAGGATCGAAGATAAACTACTTTTTTTAAACTTGGATCCAGATGTTTCAAAGAAACATGAACAGATAGAGTTTTGGGCAGAATTGCTTAGTTATCAAAAAGATATTGTCATAGAGATTATCGAGAATATGGAAGATGAAGATTTAAAAGATTTAGACAACTTTATGAAATAGTTGGATTTTTATGGTTTAACATATGCCTATGATGATTTTTTAAAACCCGATCAACTCTTTTTTAAATCATTGTTGGAAAACGGATCATATATAAAGTTAGATATGGATTTTGTACAAACGATTCGAGATGACAGTGCATATATTGAGTTTTTAAAAGGTGTAGTGAAATATGCACACTTAAAAGGTAAAAAAACTATATTGGAGGGGGTGGAGAATGAAGAGGATTTAGATGTAGCACAGGATGTTGGAGTTGATTATGTTCAAGGGTATCTCTTTAAAGAAGAGTTCATTACTGTATGGAAAAACAAATAATAAAGGAAAAAAATGTTAAGTGAAAAAATGTTAAAAAAATTAAACAATCAGGTGATGTTGGAGTTTTATTCATCTAATCTAT
>JAMORO010000004.1 GCA_027063505.1 Sulfurimonas sp. | reverse complement strand
ATATCTTTTTGTGTCTTCTTCTACGAACAACACCTGTTTTAACTCTTGGCATTTCTTTCCTTTTTCTTTACCCAGTCACATAAATGTAATCAAGGTGCCACTACTTTGGTGGTCTTGCCCAATTTTTATAATAAATTGGAGATGTAATGAAAAACTATTACTAGTTAATCATAGCCTTAATGTTAGCAGCATCAGCTTTTGCAACTGTTGCTGGTTGATTTTGGTCACGACGAGTTTGAGCGTCTTGTTTTGTTAAGATGTGGCTTCTAAACGCTTTACCACGTTTAATTTGACCATTTTTCTTAACTTTAAAACGCTTAACAGCGCCTTTTACCGATTTCATTTTTGGCATCGATAATCCTTTAAGTAAAATTCTTCTCTTCTAACATAGTCAGAATTAAGAGTGGCATTATACCCAAATATTTCTAAATTTTTGCTATACTCTTGTTATGAATTCAATTAAACATATAGAAAATGCCCTTAAAGAGCTTGATGACGAAGTACAAAAGATACTATTAGACTGGGGAATCCCCTTAAATGAGAAAGACAACTTGATGCTTCCGATTTTACAACAGAAAAAAGTTTTATCCCAAACATTAGAGGATTTAACATACTTAAAAGAGCATCCTCCCACTCCAAATCAACCTTGTGGTATCTCTAAGTACCGAGAGGATACTTAAAAACTACATACTGTTTAAAACCTTTGTTTTAAGGAGTATCTCCTCTTCATTTTTAAATATAAGATGCACTAAGTAGACCTCAGATTTACTCGCCTTAGCCCTATAGAGTCTAAAAGTTTTCACATCACCTAAAAAGTCTGCTATAAACTCACTATCAGCACCAAAAGGATACTCTTTAAAAGGTTTTAGTGACTCAAGTCTATAAAGCTTTTTATCATTCACTACATAAGCAACATAGGGATGAATACGATCGTGTACTGAGTGAGTAGTCTGAAGAAAAAAGACATCAAAATCTCTGCTTTGATTAAAAATAGTTGTCGATGAAGCTTCTGCTGTGGTCAAATCTAAATAGAGTGCTTTTTTTATCTTCTCTGACTTTTGTATTTTCTTAATCTCTTGACTAAAAATAGTATTAGAGCGGTTTAGCGAGGCATAACTTTTATATAAAAAAAGCATTAAAATAGAGAGAATAACAATGGAAATAATGAGCTCAATAAGAGTAAATCCCTTTTTTGTCATTGAACTCTCACTCGCATCATATGAAGTGTAAAATTCTCTGTTTTTATACTTGTATCACCTATCTCAAAAACTAGTCCTGAACCAGAACTACCTTGATCACTCTCTTCAAACTCACTTGTATCTACTGTTTTTAACTCTTCGTACCCTAACTCTACTTTTATCGATTTTAATTTTCGTCGAAGATTACTCTCTAAGTCAAAATCCTCTACTAGTCTGTTCATATCCATATTGCTTTTCTCAAAACCATACTTACTATTTTGTGCGATAAGAAGGGAGTTATACTGATTTGTCTGCAACATCTTTTTTATTTCAAGGAATTTATGTGCTGTTTCACCCCTCATCTGAAGAAGAGCAGCAATAACCACAGAGACTATCATAACAGCCACCATTACCTCTATAAGAGTAAACGCTGTTCTATATCTAGGATAGTGTTTAGGCATGACCTAAACCGATACGGATAGCCTCATCAAGAGATGTTTCACCATGAAGCAGCATCTGTGAAAGTTGAAAAGAGATAGTTTTAAGGCCATCTTTTTCAAGCTGTGTTTTGATAGTATGCTCATCAGTAGTAACTTTTAAAAGCTCTTTTATAGAGTCATTCATAACAAGAAGTTCACCGATTGAGCGACGCCCTGAGAAACCACTATAGTTACAAGCTTTACATCCAGATGACTTATAGATTTTTGCACCTTTAGGCAGACTATAATCATCTGCAAAGTTTTCTGCTAATTCATCTTCTTCTTTACACTCATGACATAAAACACGCACTAAACGCTGTGCTAATATCCCTAAGAGTGAAGAGCTAATTAAAAAAGGCTCTATATTCATATCTGCTAAACGAGAGATAGTTGCTGCTGCAGAGTTTGTATGGAGTGTAGAGAAAACTAAGTGACCCGTAAGTGCTGCACGAACAGCTATGGCAGCTGTCTCCTCATCACGAATCTCCCCTATCATTATGACATCAGGATCTTGACGAAGGATAGAACGTAGTGCTGCTGCAAAAGTCAATCCTACTTTCTCATTTACTTGAATCTGAGCGATATTATCTGACTTATACTCAACAGGGTCTTCAACTGTGATGAGATTCATTTCAGGTTTTTCTACCTCTCTTAAAAAGGAGTGAAGGGAGGTAGTTTTACCAGAACCCGTAGGTCCTGTTACAAGGATGATTCCATGAGAAGAACGGAGTAACTTTTTAACATCATCTATAAGTGAGGCATTAAAACCCAACTCACTTATCTGTGGTATCTGTGAGCTCTGCATCAAAAGACGCATAACTACACGTTCACCATAAAAAGTAGGGAGAATAGAAACACGGATATCAAGTACCTCTCCTGCTATTTTTATCTGTGTACGCCCATCTTGAGGGATACGTTTCTCCGAAATATCAAGATTTGAGATTACTTTAATACGACTTACAATGAGCCCAACTACTTTCTTATCTAAGTCAGCATTTTTAGTAAGCATACCATCTACACGAAAGCGAACCTCACCCTTTTTCTCTTGAACTTCTATGTGAATATCTGAAGCCCGTTTTTTTACAGCCTGATAAAAGAGAGCATTGACAAACTTGATGATAGGAGCAGACTCTTCACTTGTTAAAATATCACTTGAAGTTCGTAAAAAGTCAGTAAGAGAGAGTTCCTCTTCATCATCACTCTCACTATCTTCTTGCATTGTCTCTATAGCTTTATCTGTACGAAGCTCTAAAAACCGGTTATAGAGTCTATCGTAAGAGTCCTCATCTAACATATAAAGAGGATAGCGTTTTTCTAGTTTTGTGTAGTAGTTACTTGACTCACTAAAGTAGCGCTCGCAAGTAAAAGCAGATACTACACCTTCATACTCACTAAAGAGCAGGTAATTTTTTACACTGATGTCTGTAGTTAGTTCTGAGGGTTCATATACTTCAAGCTTTAGATTGTGAAGAGGTTCTAAACTTAACATCTTAGTGAGTCACTGTATCTTTATCATGCAGAGTATTGAGTCTATCCTCTTCCACATTATTATAATCTACTTTACGAACTTCAGTACCTTTAGCTTTTTTTTCTAACTCTTCAAAAGCTTTCACATTGTACTCTTTTTGAATTTTGGCAAGAAGACCTAAATCTTTTTGTAGTTTTGAAAGTTTTTCACTTTTATCAATTACATAAGGAGTTAGCATTACTATGAGATTATCCTGCTCTACATTTGTTGTAGTAGATGTAAACAGATACTCTCCTATCCATGGGATATCTCCTAAAATTGGGATCTTTGTTACTTGAGTTGTATCATACACTTTCACTAAACCACCTATTATAATAGTCTCACCATGACGTAAAATAGCTTGTGTTTTCACCTCTTGTTTTGAAGTAGTTGGCTGACGGACAGGTTCTCCATCTGCATTTAATCCTGTATCTGTAACATTCTCAAGAATCGCTTCAGCATCTAATGTCACCTTGTCCTTTGAAGAGACACGCGGTTTTATTTTCAGAGTCAAACCAATATCTTCACGTTTAAAACTACTTGTTACACCACCACCAAGTGTCGAACCAGTTACTGTTCCTGTAGATATAGAGATAGTTTTACCAACATAGATTGATGATTCCTTATTGTTCACACAGAGTATAGAAGGATTCGATACCGATTTTGCTGCACCATTTGTCTCAAGAAAATCAATAGTTGCACCTAATGCATAATTAACACCAGTGAGACCACCTATAGAACTCAAAAGTGCTGCATCTACTGCTACAGAAGGACCTGTAAAATTTGTTGCTAAAGTATAGAGACCACCATTAGAGATAGCTCCTCCATCAAAACCATACTTCATACCAAGACTTTCAGCATTTCTCTTATTTATCTCAATAATTCTAGCTTGAACATATACCTGATACTTTTCTTTATCAAGTTCATCAATAATAAGCTTAATACCTTTAAGTATTAAAGGATCACCGATAGCTATAATGGCGTTTATCTCTTCACTAGCACTAATATTTGGCTTCATAGATGGATCTGAGAAAACCTGCTTTGCAATGATCTCATTAAGACTTGCTGCTACCGTTTTTGCATCAGAGTTTTTAAGAGCAAATATCTGAACACTATTATCTGTGTGAGACTCAACATCCATCTTTTTTACAAGCTTCTCTATCTTTGCAACATTTTTAGCGATTCCAACTACAACAAGTCCATTAATATTATCATCTAGTATGATTTTTACATTTTCTCGCATCACTTTTGCATTGAAGATTGACTTACTTATATCAGTAAGACGTACCTGTAGCTTCTTTGCATTTGCATGCTTAATAGGAATGATTTTTACAACTGAAACATAGTTTGTATCTATATCTTTAATCACACGCTTTATAGTCTCTATATTTTTTGGATAATCCGTAAGCAGTATAATATTGCTCTCTTTCATAGTCATAAGTTTTGCTGTTTTTGAAATAAGATAACGTATCTTTGCAGCAACTACATCTACATTTTCACCATGAACAGGTATAGACTGAGTCACCATAAGTGAACCATTTATCTTTTTACCCTGTTTCATAATCTTTACATTATGTTTAGCCGCTTCAGTTGAACGAATCACCTGATAAATTGATCCCTCTTTTATAAGAGTAAACCCTTTCGACTCTAGAACTGAGACTAAAATCCCTATCAGTTCATCATCATAAACAGGGGTAGTACTCACAAAATTCACTGTTCCATTTATTTTGTTATTTATCAAAATATTTTTCTGTGTAATCTTAGAGATAAGTTTTATAAAATCATTTATCTGTAAATCAGAAAAACTTACATTTACCTGCTCTCTCGCATTGAGACTTAGTGTTAAAAGTGTGACTAAAAAAATTGTTTTAATGAATTTCATATATTATTTCCTTCTCTTGATTATTTCGTAAAACTACCAGTTCTATAGTGTTAATTTTATCTATATTTTTATAGAGCTTAATGGCATCTCTAAAAGATGAAAGCCGAATATTGTTCGCTTTTATGATGATATCACCCTTTTTGAGTCCAAGTTCAGCCATTTTAGAGTTTGGCTTTATACGTCTTACTCTAAAACCCTCTATCTTACCATTTTTCTTTACAGGATCTATAGCGATATCTTTCCAAATTCTTGATGGATCTTTTGAGTAAAAATTTATATCTTGTTTTGAGACACTATGTTCATTCATATCTGCACTGTTCTGCTGTTTTACTCTAGTGACACTTTTAGATAAATCAGATTTTGAAGAAGAAGCCAACTTCAGAACATACTCTTTACCCGACTTAGTAAAGATAACTTTATCTAGTAGAATCTCTTTTAGTTTATATCCAGCATAAACCTCTCCAATACTTACTATAGTTGTTTTTTTAACTGCAGACTTTTTAGCCACTATTGCAAAACCATGAGTTTGATTTCCGTAGAGACCTTTTAAAATAAGTGAGTTTATACTATAGGCTGAAGTATTATTCGTTTGTGCCTGAGCTGTTGTAGTGCTCTTCTTTACTTGTGCACGAGCTAACATATTTTTAAAATCTACTCTCTGGTATGTAGCTTGATAAGATTTTTTTGCATTAAGTGAGATACCCTCACTTGGAAGAAACCACCAAACGACAAGAGATATAAGTTTTGCAAGTAACAGTAGTGTAAAGAGTGTTGTTACATTAGAGATAAGTTTATTACTAGAAATTTTTTGCATAAACATACTCTCCATTTTGAGACTTTTTAAACATTCTCAGTGAATTTCTATACTTTGAGAACATCACCTTTGAAGGCTTTAGTGCTACACTTATATTTCTATCTACAAGATTTAAAATTAAAAAAGCCTTTCCAAACTCACCCTTGGCTTCACCTACTACATGAAGAGGGTCCAATAAACTATGCTCAATATCAAGTGAATCAATTTTTGATGGAAGATAAGACTCTACTAAAGATGAGAGTTGAATACTCTCTACATTTACATGATTATAAACTCCTAGTAGTACAATATCTACCTTCTGTATCAGTGCAGCATCAATAGCTTTAGCACTTACTTCTAAGTTTTCTACCTCTAAAGAGAGAAAATTTTGTGTCAAATGCTCTTTAGAGATGACAATATCAAATACTTTTAGATTTTTTTCTAAGAGGAAGTAAACACTCTCTTTTGGCATAAATAGAATTAAACTAAAGATAAAAAAGAGTAAATATACAAAAAACTTCATTATTTTTTTTACCATTTTATCTCCAGTACTAAAGAGGCTTTCGTCTCACTTAGTCTCTTTATTTTTAGCAGTGTAATGTTATATGAGCCGTTTAAAATTTTTCCCATTAGAGAGTTTAATGCTGCTGTATCTATGCTCTTTGTAGTAATCTTTATAGATTTTTTCTCTCTTTTTATCTCTAAGTTTGCCCCTCTTAATGATCTCTGTGCAAGAATTCTATTGATTGCTTTTTGCGTTTTCTTAGGACTTGCATAAACTGACTTTAAAGAGTTTAAATCTATAGCAAGCTTTTCACTCGTTTTATAACTCTCATTTGCTTCTAAAAGCTCCTCTTTTAAACTACTGAGTTTAAAAAGTAAAAATGTGATAACTACAACTAAAAGAAGGGCTATTTGAAGAGGGTTTACTCTGTTCATAGTTTTACCTCTACTTTCATATTTTGACCACTAAAAGAGAGTTTGTATTTTACTTTTTTAGCGTTTAGTTTAGAGACAATTCCTCGCTCTTGTCCTTTTATCACACCGCTAATAGTTACAATTAACTTTTTCTCTTTGTACTCGATGAGTGTTATCTTCTGAGTAGCTCTTAAAGGCATTGATAAAAAGTAGGAGATAACTGCTCTTAACTCTGTCTGCACAGTATGAATATTATTGTACTTTGTGAATGTTGAACGATTTTGAAACAT
Organism: Sulfurimonas sp.; assembly: GCA_027063505.1. Taxonomy (GTDB): domain Bacteria; phylum Campylobacterota; class Campylobacteria; order Campylobacterales; family Sulfurimonadaceae; genus Sulfurimonas. The sequence continues at coordinate 42,448 of JAMORO010000004.1, read as the reverse complement.
TGTAGATTGAAGTTTATACTTACTAAAGAGTGAATCTTTCGCACTCTCTATAGTATCTATTTTTGAGTGTGTTAAAAAAATCTCCACCATTAAAATAAATATAAAAATACTAAGAATAGTCCCTATCATATAAAAACTCTTGTTATCTACTATATGTCCAAACTGCTGTAGTTTAATGGTATGTTTAGAGAGCTTTTTATCTTCTAACACTAAGGGTGCACTCTCTTTTAACCACACAGTAGGTACAACAACCAGTAGATCATCTTTGAGATAGATACTCTCCATCTCATTTATCTCCAGAGCACTCTCTAATGTTTCAAACTCACTCTGAGCAAAATGGATAGAGTGTATACTAGAGAGTCCTATACCTTTTTGTGCTAAAAGAGCTAGAATTTTTTTATCTTCATAGGCAAAAGCTATGAAATCATCCTCTTTTTTATAGGCACTATAGGAGTAGTGTCCCTCTGGAAGTGAGTCTAAAAAAATAGATGGAAGAAGTTTTTTCACCTCTCGAACACTCTTTACAGGAATAGTTATTTTTTTAACCCAGTAGAGTGATGGGGAGAGAATAAGATCAACTTTTTCTCCCTTATCAAGAGAAAAAACAGTATCTACAGAGGGGTCAACAAATAGAACTCTACTACTGCGTTTAAATTTCATAAACAAAATTAGACCCTTTATTTTTTTCTATATCATATTCGAATGTCACTTTAGAGTGAACATCATCTCGTGAAATCTCAAGCTCTACAAAAAGAATAGGCTTAAAATAACTTACTTTAAAGCCTTTAAGATACTCTTTCTCATCATCTTCTAAACCGATGTCCTCTAACTTCGTATAACTCCCTGCACCAGAACTTAAAAGCTCCGCTCTCTCTTTTTGACACCCAAGCATCATCTCCCAAACTTCAGTCGTAGCAAAGTTGAGATCTATACTTATATTGCTATCTTTAGAGTAGTAAAAGAGTGCATCAAAGTTGATCTTTGAGAGTGCATTATCATTATACTCTCGGCTATAAAAGTCATTTATTTTTTTTAAGTGTGCCGATGAAGTTATATAATCTCTAAATAGATATGGATTCTCATCAAATATAACACTATTATAGCTGTTGTCTTCTTTAATCCCACTAATATTATCACGTAATATATTGACATATTGGCTATTTACATTATAATTATTGAAGTAAATTTGCAGTGCTTGAGTGTTGTTATCATCTATCTCTAAAGGATTGAACTTGCCTCTTGCACTACTCATTTTCATAACTATCTCTAAACCATCTATCTCAAAAGGGATAAACCCAGCCTCAGCTATTAAAAGATAAAGATCACTACTTGAGTTGTTCTCTACTACCTGTTTTATCTCTGGAGAGTTTTGCAGTATTGCTAAAATATCTTCTACTATTAAAGTAGTTTGGTACATAAAGTTTTCATTTTTAACAAGAGTAGTCGCACTATTTACCTGTTTGAGACCTATCCCTATCGCTACAGTTATAACAATGACAAACATCACTGTTATAAGAAGAGCTATAGCGTTTTTACTACGTCTCACTACGAAATACTCATAGAGAAGATAGGGAGTAACATAGCTGCAACGATAAAGCCTATACTACCACCGACAAAGAGCATTAAAGCGGGCTCCAGAAGTGTTAAAAGAAGACTTATTTTATCACGGTTCTCTTCAAAATAGAGTTCTGAAACATTCGTTAAAACATTTTCAAGTTGGGAGGTCTCCTCTCCAAGAGCAATAGACTGAATAAATGAGTTATCTATCCTCGTACTACTCTCATCGAGTGCTTTTGAGAGCTGTTTTCCCTCAACTACTTTTTTACTTGCATTGACAAATAGCTCTTTTATAACTCTGTTGTTTAAAATATTTGCACTCAAGTTTACTGTCTGCACAAATGGTACACCTGAACGAGTTAAAAGTGATGCGATGTATGAGAAACGGGCAAGTTCACTTTTAAGTGCTATAGTCCCAAAAAGAGGCAAGGAAAGCATAAATTTATCGACACCATATGCAAAACTATAAACTTTTTTCTTCAAGGTCACAAAGATAACGATAATAGCAAAGATGCTAGCTAATAACATCTGAAAATTATTTGAGAAAAATTCTCCTGCGGCTATAACAAACTGTGTTGGCATCGGTAACTCTTGGTCCATACTCTCAAAAATTCCTGTTATCTGTGGCACAACAAAAGTGAGCATAAACGATATCATCACTAAAGAGATAATAATCATAAAACTCGGATATGCAAATGCACTCTTTATCTCTTTATGAATTCTATCCTGCTCTTTTAAAAAACGTGAGAGTTCTAAAAGTACTTCATCCAAAATACCGCCACTCTCACTTACCTTTATAGACTCTTTAAAAAAAGCAGGTAACTCAACGATAGTCTGTGCTTCAAGTGCTGTGTAGAAGTTTTGCCCCTCATCAAGATGTGTACTTACAGTCGATAAAAAGAGTTTCATCTTTTTGTTTTTTTCATAATGGGATTGCACTATTTTAAGTGCAGAGACAATGCTAATACCAGAGCGAATATACATAGAGAGTTCACGAGAGAGTGCGGCTAACTCTTTAGGAGGAATCTTATACTTTGAAGAGAACTCAAATTTTTCATAAAATGCAGGGCTATCCTCTTCTAAAGTTTGGTAGATTACACCTTTTGCCTTGAGTTTTGTTCTAGCTTCACTTAGAGAGAGAGCCTCAACTCTATCACTAACTTTTTTACCCTCTTGGTTAATGCCCTTATACTTAAATATCATTGTAATGCTTCTTGTGAGAGTTTTTCTTTAACATCAACAAGCTCTTCGAGATAGTTATAAACTTTTGTTCCCTCAAAGTAGTCTGTATAGTCATATACCTTATCCTTATAAACAACGATTAGCTGATCAGAGATACCATTCTGTTTTACATCAAAAGAGAAACATACATTTTCCTGAACATCCTCTTCATTAAAAAATGATGGATTTTCAAAGCTTACAACACCTTGGAGGAAATTATAATGATAGAGCTCTATTGAGTTATCAAACCAACTCTCTACATCTTTTAGTTTAGTTCCCTCAGCATAAACACTGCAAGAGCTACAATCATCAAAACAGAGTAGTTTCACATCTTTAGCCTCTTTAGCTTGAAGTAGTAAATACTCTTTTAAATTTGTAAAACTTGGACTTATCTCCTCTTGTGCTACATTTTTTAGTTTTGAAATTGCCAGAGTATATACAACCCCAATAATCATGATAACTATCATAAGCTCAATAAGAGAAAAACCCTTCTTCATTGAGTGCTATTTACACTCACTCATTTTAATATCTTTGCCTTCATCTTTACCGCCCTCTTTCTTGTCTGCTCCAAGAGAGATAAGCTCAATACTTCCATCATTATTTAAGTAAATAAACTCTTGACCCCATGAATCTTTTGGCATTTTTCCATCTTTAAAGTAACTATCATCTTCTGTAAGAATCTTAAGTCCCTCTTCTGTTGATGGGTAGACACTATTTTTAATCTTATACATATCAAGTGCACCGTCATAAATAGACTTCATCTGAACACAAACAAGGTTACGTTTTGCCTCTTCACCTTTACCTGTAAGAGAAGGCATAACCATAGCTGCTAACAGCCCTAAAATAACGATAACAATCATGAGTTCTATAAGTGAAAATGCTTTTTTAAAGCCTCTTTTTTGTCTATTTTTTTGCATTAATCTTGCCTTTTATACTTTTGTTTTACTTATTATAGTGAAAAAAGATTACATTTTGGAAATAGTGTAGGTATATTTAAATTTATGGTAGAGTTTATTCTCTTTTTTCATAGTGAGCTTTTTAAACTCTATGTTTGTTCTTTTATAAATTGCGGAGTCTGCTTTAATATAGCCATTTTTAAATGTTGCATAACACTCTTGCATATAAAGGTTACCTTCAAAAAAGTAAGCTCTTTTAAAATCCACTTTTATATCTTTTTGATAGAGTGTCCCTTTGTCATAAAAGATAGATTCAGAGACATTTTTTTTAAGATTAAAAAGAGAAAGATGTTTTAACTTCTTAAAGTCTATACTTTTCTTTTCTGCTTTAATAAGGTAGAGAAGAGAGCTTTGAGTAAACTCTCTCTCCTCAATGTTATGCATAGTAACTTCATTTGCATAAAGCGAAAATGGTAGGAATAGTAGAAAAATAAATTTCAATTTTATCACTACTCCTTTCTAAGTAAGTCTCTAAAAATCTGCTGGATACCAGTCTGGTTTTACAAAGTCATAATCATTATAAAACTCATCATTGATTCTTCCATCTTGACCAATGTCAATTAAAACTTTCATTCTCATACCATCATCCCAAGCATCTTCAAGTGTAAAATAGTAAGTATCTTTATAATCTGAATCATTAGTATCAACTACAGACATCGTAACTTGATCGTCTGCATCAACACTATATGTACCAGTATAAGTATATGTACTTGATACTAAAGTACCATTTTCATCAGGATAATACATTCTATGAGTAGCTGTAACATCACTCTCTGATGTTAATTCTACTTTAATAAATGTATCATCACCATTATAAAAGTGTGTATAGAAAGTTGCACCTGACACAAATTTATCTGCTAATTTTACAGGAATTATAACATCACTAACACTCTCTTTAGGAGAGATTTCAGAATCTGCTCTTCCATAGTCACTATCTCCCTGAGTATAAAATTGACACTCATGTTCTGCCCAATATTGATCAAAGAATACAGGTCTTGACTCCATATATGTAGGGTGTTTCTCTTTTATCGTTAAGTCTATGTCTAAAGTAACAGTTGTGTTTCTTTCTGGATTTGATAAAAGTGTCCAGTTAATATCTGCAGTAGGGAAATCTCCACTACAACCACCAGCTACATAAGTTGATACATTTTCGTAATGATCAGCAGCCTTGTTATACTCTGCTAAAACATCAGAACTATATCCCAAGTATGCAGTTGGAATATCTAAATCATCTCTATCGAGATAATCAGTAGAACTAAAAATTTTATTCACATTTACTGCCGAACCATCTGATTGTTCAAAAAGTCCATCTCCATTAAATGCATCTAAAAGTGACTCAGCACCAGAAGTATTGAGATCTTGACTTAGTATATAAGCAGGGTCAATACTAACATAAAGTGTTGCAGCACTTTTTAATAGCTCTCCAGCATCTACTAGTCTTGCTGTGTTGTCCATTTTTAAGAATGTATCCTGTCCGAAAAGGCCTATAAGATCAATCTCTCCTTGCACATATTCATACTCTTCTCCATCTATTGTTCTAGTTTGAACTCTTGCAAAAGATATATCACCATAACTATATGAAGCAACCATTTCTAAAGCAGAAGCCGCACTCAGTGCACCCGCTCGTACAAGAAGTGCATCATTCACTCCGATAACTGCATCACCATACTCCATCACTTTTGAATTATCTACAAAAGCATTACCAATAACATCACTTGCATTTTTAAGTTTAACAGCCATCTCATGGATTAACTCTGTACCACCTAATGTGCTTGCTGTACTAGCCATTGTAACCATAACATCAACATCACCACTAAATGCATCTAGATTTGGTAAAGAACTATTTGTATCTATTAGGTTCTTCACTGCATCCGAGTTTACAATATCAACAATATCAATAAAGGCTGCTAAAACTAATTCATCTTTATTTTCTGTACCCAGAGTATCTTTAATTTCTGCTAACTTTGCAGTAAGGCTCTCAGTAGTTGGATCAAATGTATTAAAACTATCTACTGCATTTGCAACATTTGAACTTCTTCCTTCAGTTCCTGCAACCGTCTCTTGCATTGCTCTTAGTTGTTCTCTCACTAATGCTGCTTCTGCTGCTGCTTCACCAGCTATTTGTGCTGTTTCTGCTGCTTTTTCTGCTGCTAGTACTGCTGCTGCTTGGGCTTCACTAACAGATGTAGCACTATCTGCAGCTAAACTTGCTGCCTCTGTTTGACTTGCTGCTACTTGTGCTGCTTCTACTTTCGCATAAATTGCTTCAGCTGCATTTGTTGCTGCAGCTACTTCAGTTGAAAAATCTACAGTTGATGTTTCTTGATCTAAAGTATTCATTGCCGCTGAGTCTGCTACTGCTTGCCCATAACTAGTTTCTGCTAGTGCCGAACTTGCTTGTGCTGCTTCTAATGCAGCAAGAGCTGCTACCTGACTGACTCTAATTTGTTGTGCAATTCCTATCTCAGCTTGCATTGTAAGAAGTTGTTCTCTTACTGCTGCTGCTGCCTCTGCTGCTTCAGCTGCTGCTTGAGCTGCAAGTGTTGCTTTTTCTGCTGCTTGTGTTGCAGCTGCTTGTGCTACTGTAGTGGATGTAGTAGTTTCTGCAGTTTCTTGTGCAGTTGCAGCTTCTGCTGCTGCCGCTGCTGCTACTTCAACTTTTGCAAAAATTGCTTCTGCTGCATTCGTCGCTGCTGTTACTTCAGTAGAAAGATCTATAGATTTTTCTTCTTGATCTAAGTTTCTCATAGTATCTGCATCGTCCATAGCTTGACTAAAACTAGTTTCTGCTAGTACTGAACTTGCCTGTGCCGATTCTAGTGCGGCTTGAGCAGTCACTTGACTTGCTGTAATTGAAATTTTTGTTACTTTGATCGCTTGTGCATCAGATAAAGCATTTGATACTATCAGAGCTTGTTCTACAACACTATCTTTAAGGTTTAATGCAGTTGTTGTATTTAAGTCTGCTACTGCTGTAGCACTCTTATACTCCACTAAGGCTGTTGCATCTACTTGTGCTTTCTCAGCTGCTTGTGTTGCTACTGTTAAGTTTGCATCCACTTCATAGCCCTCTGTTGCGATAACTTGAAGTTCAGCTTTTTCTGTTTGTGCTGTAGCTGCTGCATCATTTGCTGTAACAATATACGAATTTATAAGATTTATAACTCGTAACTGTTCTGCTGTTTTTATTGCTTGGGCATCAGATAAAGCATCTGATACTATCAAAGCTTGAGCTAAAACACTATCTTTAAGATTTTCTGCAGTTGTTGTATTTAAGTCTGCTACTGCTGTAACACTCTTATACTCCACTAAGGCTGTTGCATCTACTTGTGCTTTATCAGCTGCTTGTGTTGCTACTGTTAAGCTTGCATTAACATCATAACCCTCTGTTACGATAACTTGGATTGATTCTTTTTTTATTTGTGCTGTAGCTGCTGCATTATTTGCTGAAACTATATATAAATCTATAAGATCTGATGCTCTTGCTTGTTCTGCTGCAAGTGCTGCTGCTGCTGCTTCTGCTTTAAGTGCTTCTAACTCTGCTTCTTCTGCATCTTTAAGAGCTTCTGCTGCTGCTTGTGCTGCTTGTGCTTCTATCTCTGCCGCAAGTGCTGCTGCATCTGCTGCATCTTTTTCAGCTGCTGCTGCATCTGCTTTCTCTAGAGCCTTAGCTTCATCAATAGCGGCTTCTTGTGCTGCAGCTAATTTTGCCTTTTCAGCTTCAAGTGCCGCTTTTTTTGCAGCTAGCTGCTCAGCTTGCGCTGCCTCAACTCGTAATCTTTCGGCTGCTTCTAACTCATCTTTTGATTGTGCATCTAGTAGTGCTTGATCTGCTTTTTTTCTTGCAGCTACTGCTTCTGCTTCTTTTGCTGCTGCTTCTTTTGCTGCTGCATCTTCTGCCTCTCTAGCACCAATAATTGCAGCGAAATCTGCACCAGATGGTTGATCATCTTTAGCTTGAGCTGCAGAATGACCATCCTCTTGATTGACATCTTTAATAGCATTATCAAGGGTATCAATAGCATCTTCTGCAGCCCCACTACTTATAGCTGTTTCAGCACTATTCGCTGCAGTTACAGCATCTTCAGCTTCATCTTCAGCCACTGTACCAACAGCCACTACTAATGCATCTGCATCTGCATTTCCAGCAAAAGTTTCTGCTGCTGCCTGACGTGTTGCGATAGCTACTGCTTGTGCATCAAGTTCAACTTCTACACCCGTATCCATACTCTCAACAAGTGCATCAAATACATTGGCCATTGCATCATCAACATTAGTACTTGCATCAGCACCAGCGATTGTAGCAGCTGCAGTATGAACTAAAATCTGAAGTTGTGTCTGTTTTGCAAGAATTTTTTTCGCTGCTTCAGAATTAGCACCCTCTATCCCATTATATGGATCAAACTCTGTTAAAGAAACACCTACATCAGTAAGTCCCATAGCAGTTTTAATAGTTGCTTCAGCATCTGCTGCTGATATACTACTGTTATTATCCATTAAAGATTGAATAGCAGAAGTAAGTGGTGTCACAACACTTGAACCCTCTGGTGCCTTTAAAACACCTTCAAATGCTTTATATTTTGTACTGCCATCTGGATTTAGACCATCTGTAAGACTTTTATCAAAACCACCAGATAAGATAAGTGGACCAGTTGGAGAACCTGCAGGAAATTCAAATGTACCATCATCGGCAGTTCGAGTTGTAACCTCACCATTATTACAACTACCATCTTCATCAGCATCTATACAAACTAAAGCATCCATTAAGATACCATCAATCCCTATACCACTATATGAGACAGAAGAAGAAGGAGGAGTTCCTCCTCCAGAACCAGATGAATCAGAATCATCATTTGAACTATCACTACTACAACCTGTAATCCCGAGAAGTAGTGCGGTACTTAATGAAAGTACAACTGTTTTTAAATTATGTTTATCCATAACTAACCCCTAATATTAATTTTTCATTTGCTATTATGATACATCAGAGTGTTTGATACTCTTCTTAAACATGTGGTAAAGTTCACAAAAGACAATATTTAAAGATGTTTAACAATAGTTTAAAACAAGAAGTTATATACTATGAGAGTTATAAACAAAATAGCACAAAAAGGATATAAAATGATTAAATCTAGTAAATTAGTGACAATACTTTCTGCAGTAGCAATGCTTGCACTACTAAGTGGTTGTGGTGGAGATGATGATAACGGAGATGACGATAATCAAATATCAGTAGGTACTCTATCTAGTTTACCGAGTTCCTACACAGAACCTCTTGTTGCATATAGTGCATCAGATTCACGAGTTTTTAATGGAAAAACATATACACGTAAGATAGGAGCTGATGGAGACTTTAAAACTGTAGCAAATACTTTTGATGTTGAGTTTGATGCTAGTGTCTCTACTCCCTATACAATTACTACACTTACTAGAACAGAAGCTGTAGATATTACAGAAGCTTCATCAGAGCATATTCTAGCAACTGTTACTTATGACTTTAATGCTGGTACTGAACATTTCAAAGGCACAAGTTCTGTAAATGGTACTATAGATTGTGTCAATACATATATGACACCGTTGCCTCTACTAATATCATTTACAGATGAAATCCCTGAGTATTTTGATGATAGTACTCTATCAAGTACAACATGTCCTAACTGGATAAATGAAGATGATAATTCAGAACCACTCTCTTTTACAGGAGTATTTAATACTACAATAAATGGAACTTCACATATTAGTACATATCAGTCATTCTAAATAACTAATTTTCAAAAAGCAGTTTATCTGTTTTTTGAGATACTCTCTCTAGATCTTTAATCCACTACTTCCATGACAATAGAATATACTTTGATAGAAAAAATATTAAGATGAGTTTATGCTTGAGAATTTATTTTTAAATAATAAGGGGAGGACTCTTCTCCAGATACCTGCGGCACATAATTGTTAAAGGTGTGCTGCTGTATTCCTACCCTGACACATTATCTTTAACGACCATTGCACAGGTCTAAAGAAGAGAAATGAAAGTATAGCGAAAAAAAATCTCAGAGTAAAGTTTTATGCACTAATTGTGCTAATTGCCTTTTTTATCGCCTCTAAATAGAGAGCATATTCAAATGAAGTATCTGACTCTGCTGCAGCGTGTTCAATCTCTTTGGCCATCTCTGCAAGCTCCTGAAAACGTAAATTTCCCGCACTTCCTTTGATAGAGTGAGCAGATGACTGGATTTCACTATAGTCACTATTTGCTATGGCATCTTCTAAGCGTGTCTGCAGCGGACCTGATTCTTCTAAAAAGCTTCCAACAAGCATAGGAATATGTTTCGCTTTGAGTCCTATCTCTTTTGCCATCTCATCATGGTTAAGTTGTGAATAATCTGGATCTGTTATTGGCATTTAAAAACTTCCTAGTAATAATTGCAATATAATAACGAAATAATCTTTAAAGGAAAAACAATTGCTTTATATAATTACAGCATTAAAGAGCGAGGCTCAAGCCTTTGTAGATAAGTATAAGCTTCAAAAATCTTCCCTCAAAGAGTTTACCCTTTTTCAAAATGATAAAATATCACTTATAGTAAGTGGTATAGGGGTAGATGCTTCAAGAGAAGCAACACAAGCACTTATAAATAGTTTTGACATTAGTGATGATGATATCTATCTTAATATAGGAATTTGTGGTGCAGCAACACAGTATAAAATAGGAGAACTACTCTCTATCGGTAGTATTATTTATCAAGAGATTAACTACAGCTTCAAAGGTTCACCCCTTTCTATCACTTGTGTAAATAGAGCTATTGATTCAGATGAGTATGAGATAGTAGATATGGAGAGTTTTGGTTTTTATGATGCGGTTATCCACTCACCTGCAATTAAAAATATGTTTATACTTAAAGTAGTAAGTGACCATTTTCAGCCTCAAAGTGTAACAAAAGAGAAGACAAAAATGCTGATTTTTAACCAGATTGATGCTATAAATAAACTTATAAAATTTTAGGAGCCTTTTTTGAAGATAGTTATACTCTTTTTCACTCTTTTTTTATCGCTACAAGCAACACAAAATCCTACAGATACACAACTTAAAAAGATGATAGGACATATGCTTATCGTTGGGTTTGATGAGAGTAGTGTTTCAAAAAGTTCTCCCATAGTAAAAGATATAGAGCAGTATGAGCTTGGTGGTGTTATTCTTTTTGATAGATTCTATAATGATAGAAAAAGAGTAAAAAATATTTCAGATGCCGCACAGCTTCAAAAACTCACTACAGATTTGCAAAGCCACTCTAAACATAAACTCTTTATCGCCATAGATCAGGAGGGTGGTCATGTGGCTAGACTCAAACCAAAGTATGGTTTTAGCACTATCCCCTCAGCAGAAGATGTAGCAAAGCTCTCTACTAAAGAGGCAAGAAAAATCTACACAACACAAAGTAAAATGCTTCACAAAGAGGGAATAAACCTCAACTTTGCTCCAGTAGTCGACTTAAGTATAAACCCAAAGAACAAAGTTATAGTTGGACTGAAACGCTCCTTTTCAAAAGAGAGTAAAACAGTTGTAAAGTTTGCAAAGATTCTCATAGAAACACAAAAAAAAGAGCAGATTACTTCTGTTTTAAAACATTTTCCAGGACATGGCTCCTCTCTTGGAGACTCCCATCAAGGATTTGTAGATATTAGCGACAGTTGGAGTAAAAAAGAGCTTAAACCCTATAGAGCACTTATAAAAAGTAGTGATGCCCAGATGATTATGACAGCCCATGTTTTTAACTCTCACTTAGACCCAAAATACCCAGCAACACTCTCTTACAAGATAAATACAGAGCTTCTTCGTAAAGAGTTAGGCTTTAAAGGGGTCATAGTCAGTGATGATATGCAGATGAAAGCTATATCTAAACACTACACTCTCCAAGAGAGTGTAACCCTTGCTATAAATGCAGGTGTAGATCTACTTCTCTTTGGAAATCAACTAGAAAAAAGTAATACAAAAGAGATTATAGAGAGTATCTTTAAGGCTGTAAAAAGTGGTAAAATTTCCCTTAGTAAAATTATAGAAGCAAACAGACATATAGAGAACCTCAATACTCAAAACGCTATCATTCAAAAACCTATCATCTTTACAGAAAAGCGAAAAGAGCTCACAAAAGAGTACATCAAGCAGCACTATGCTTTAGAGGTAAAAGATATAAGCATTGTGCCTCAAACTATTGTACTACACTGGACTGCAGTTATGGACTTAGAGAAAAGTTTTAAAAGGCTCAATGCTCAAACACTCTATAGTGACCGCCAAGATATAGCATCTGCTTCAGCACTAAATGTCTCTGCACATTTTTTAGTCGACCGTGATGGTACCATCTACCAACTTATGCCAGACAACTGGATGGCTCGCCATGTTATAGGTCTCAACTACTCAAGTATAGGTGTTGAAAATGTCGGCGGAGAGGCAAACAAAAAAGAGGACTTAACACCTGCACAACTTCAAGCAAACATACATCTTATAGAGTATCTCAAAGCAAAGTACCCCACTATAAAAAATGTTATAGGACACTATGAGTACAGAGAGTTTGAGAGTTCTCCTTTGTGGCTTGAAAAAGACGCAGGATATAGAACTAAAAAAGTAGACCCAGGAGAAGAGTTTATGGAAAATGTAAGAAGTGCACTTGATAGGTAGTAGCTTTAGCACTCTTGACTGGAGTATATTTTTTCTCTATTTTGCTCTTTTAGCACTCAGCTCTTACTGGTTTAGCCGCACTAAAATAGACTCTACTAAAGAGTACTTTACTGCATCAAACGCTATGCCAACTCTCGCTGTTGCTATGAGTATCTTAGCTACATCACAATCAGCTGCTACTTTTTTAGGTGTTCCTGAGTTCTCTTATGCCCATAACTTTACACTTATAGGCTTTTACTTCTCCTCTCTTTTAGCCGTTTTCTTTGTTGCTAAGTACTTCGTACCCCGTTTTTATGCCATAAATGCCATTACAGTCTATGAGCTCTTAGAAAAACGCTATGGAGCGAATGCAAAACGCCAAGCGGGAGTGATGTTTCTCTTTGGGAGGATTATGGCCAGTGGTGCGAGACTCTACATCGCAGCACTCGCTATTAGTATGATTCTATTTTTAGATATCACTGCTCTTCATATGCTTCTCTCTATCTCTCTACTTCTCTTTGGAGCACTTATATACACCTACTTTGGCGGTGTAAAGTCTGTTATACTCAGTGACTCCATTCAGGCTATCACCTATGTAAGTGCAGGAGTTATCGTTCTTTTTTATCTCTACAGCTCTCTTCATACTACAGATATACTCTCTGTTTTAAATGCTAAGGATAAACTCATCTTTATAGATACAGACCTTGATGGGAAATTTAGTATAGTTGGACTCCTAAGTGGCTGGTTACTACTCAACATTGCAGCCTTTGGACTTGACCAAGATATGACACAGAGAGTACTTAGCTGTAAAGATAAGAACGAAGCGAGTCGAGCACTTATACTCTCTATAGTTTTTACTATTCCTGTTGTGCTTCTTTTTTTAAGCATTGGTGCTTTACTCTTTGTCCACTATCAAGAGAGTACACTCTCTCAGAGCTTTCAAGGTGAAAAGATTACTATATTTATGTACTATATCTTAAACGAGATGCCAGAGGGGATTCGTGGCTTTGTTACAGTGGGTGCTATCGCTGCAGCACTCTCAAGCACAAACTCTGTTCTTGGTGCAATGGCATCCGTTGCCATAGAGGATATCTACAGACCCTACCGACTTCAAAAAGAGCCGACGACAGAGGAGTCACACTTTTTAAAGGCCTCTAAAAATGCCATTCTCTTTTTTGCCCTAGCACTCTTTTGTATGGCGTTTTTAAGTTACTTCTGGCAGCGATATGCAGAGCTTTCGCTTATAGGCTTTGCTCTTGGTGTGATGGCCTTTGCTTACACTGGACTACTTGGTGTTTTCTTTGCGGCTATCTTCACAAAACGGGGCAATGCGACAACAGTTCCTTTTGCATTAGCAGGGGGATTTTTAATAGTTCTAGCCCTACAGCCTTATAGTTTTGGTTTGAGTATAGGTTTTGCTTGGCAGATAACTATAGGTACCATAGTAGCGTTTGGAATTATGCTAACAGGAGAGAGTGATGAGTAGTTTATACATTGGGGTGATGAGTGGGACAAGTTTAGATGGCATAGATATAGCACTCTGTGAGATAACTGCCACTGCTTGCAAGCTTATACACTCTCACGAGTACCCCTTTCCAAAAGAGCTCAAAGAGCATATACTAAACGCCATTACAGAAAAAAACTCTCTCTCCTTTGTAGGCCAACTCGATACACTACTCGGTCAACTCTTTGCGGACTCAGTAGTAGCGTTTTTAACTCACTACAAAATAGAAGCAGACACTATAAACGCCATTGGACTCCATGGGCAGACACTCTGGCATGAACCTAATGGCGAGACCCCTTTCTCTATGCAACTAGGCAATGCCAACATTATGGTTGCACAAACAGGTATACAAACAGTAAGTGACTTTCGAGGGATGGATATAGCAAATGGTGGACAAGGTGCTCCCTTTGCTCCAGCTTTTCATCAGTTTTTGTTTCATACCATTAGTGGCTCTAATGGCGTTTTAAACATAGGGGGAATGGCGAACATCACTCTCCTTCAAGAGGAGCTACTCGGTTGGGACACGGGGTGTGGTAATGTTCTCCTAGACTACTGGATAAATGCTACCTCTACCAGAAGTTTTGATAGAGGGGGAGCTTTTGCACAGAGTGGTAGAGTCCATCAGCCTCTACTAAACGCTATGTTAGAAGATAGTTACTTTACAAAACTACCACCAAAGAGTACTGGTCGTGAGTACTTTCATGCCCAGTGGCTAGAGAGTCACCTTCAAAACTCTCAAGAGCTTAGTGCGCAAGATATACAGAGAACTCTTTTAGAACTCACGGCGAGAACTATCTCTGATGCACTTATAGGGAGAAACTTAACAAGACTCATAGTCTGTGGCGGTGGCTCAAAAAATGGTTTTTTAATGCAACGACTAGAGGCCCTCAATAGCTGTGAAGTTATCAGTAGTGACACCCTCGGAGTTAACAGCGATGCCCTTGAAGCGATGGCATTTTCATGGTTGGCATATAAAAGAGTTAAGAGAGAAGAGGTTTCACTCAAAAGTGTAACAGGTGCAGAGAAGAACTCACTACTAGGAGCGATTTATGGATAGGTTAAAAAAGTGGATAGCGAGTACTCCCTACAGAGATTTTGAGTTTAGCATTGCGAGTGCTGATGCCAGTTTTCGGAAGTACTACCGTTTAGAAAAAGGGAGTGAGAGTTTCATAGTGATGGATAGCTCTCTAGAGCTTGACTCTCTTACTCCATTTCTGGATGTTACAAAAAGGCTTTTAGCTGTAAAAGTCAAAGCCCCTAAAGTATTTGAGCAGGATAGAGAGCAAGGCTATCTTATCTTAGAGGATTTTGGAAGTGAAGATCTCTTAAATGTTTTAAACAGCAAAAACTTTAAAGCACTCTATCTAAACGCTATAGATGAGATATGTAAGATGCAGAGGGCTTCTGTCTCAGGCTTACCCTCTTATAATAAAGATTTTTTACATTTTGAGATGGCACTTATGAAGGAGTGGTACTTAGAGAAAAAACTTGCACTCACACTTGATATGCAAACACAAAACATGCTCCAAACAGCACTTAATACCATAGCAGATGAAGTACTCAAACAGCCCCAAAACCTCTTTGTTCATAGAGATTTTCACTCACGCAACATTATGCTCACACCTCAAAATGAAGTAGGAGTTATAGACTATCAAGATGCTATGAGTGGTGCTATTACTTATGACCTTGTCTCACTCCTTAAAGATTGCTACATAACATTTGAGAGAGAAGATATAGAGTCTCTTGCTTTAGCATTTAGAGATAAGAAGGCTTTAGAGGTAGGTGATGCAGAGTTTTTAAAGTGGTTTGACTTTATGGGGATGCAGCGACATATAAAAGTACTCGGTATCTTCTCTCGTCTGCACATTCGTGATGGTAAAGATGGCTACTTAAAAGATATACCCCTCACTCTAAAATACACCATAGAGACCGCTTCAAGATATAAAGAGACCAAAGCACTTGCACTGTTTTTAAAAGAGGTAACAGCATGAGAGCTATGATACTTGCTGCGGGGAGAGGAGAGAGGATGAGACCACTCACAGACAGCCTCCCAAAACCACTCCTAGAAGTTCAGGGTAAACCCCTTATAGTTTGGCATATAGAGAGACTTGCAAAAAATGGTTTTAAAGATATAGTGATAAACATCGCTCACTTAGGAGATAAAATACCAGACTATTTAGGAGATGGCTCACAATGGCAGGTAAATCTACACTACTCAGATGAGCAGAAGAGCGGTGCATTAGAGTCTGCGGGTGGCATTAAAAAAGCACTGCCGCTCTTAGGAGATAAACCTTTTCTAGTTGTCAATGGAGATGTTTTTTGTGACTACGAATTTGATAATAACTTTAATCTTCATGGGAAAAAAGCACACCTTATTTTAGTGCCAAATCCACCCCATAATCTAAAGGGTGATTTTGGTGTTAAGGGGGATACTCTTTTAAATGCTGCCAAAGAGATGTTTACCTTTTCTGGAATAGGCTACTATGAGCCCTCTTTTTTTAAAGATACACAACTACAAAAGAGTGCTCTTGCCCCTCTTCTGCGTAAAGCTATAGAGAAAAATGAGATTAGTGGTGAAGTGTTTAATAATATGTGGCATGATATAGGAACACCTCAAAGACTAAAAGAGATAAATGATGATAAAACTACTTCTACTACTTAGCCTCACTACACTTCTTAGTGCTCAATATACAAACTGTGATTTTAAAAATCATAACTATGAAGATATTTGTAAAAAAGTAGTCAAACAGGGAGTCTCTTATAAGTATGCAAATCAATTTCTCCTCTCCTTCTTCAAGACTCAAAAGTTTGATGAAGTAAGCTGGAAATATCTCCAACCAAATAAGATAAAACACCATAGAGCCCAAGAGAAAAAAGCGAATAATGTACTTGTGAGTTATGTCCCTAAAATGGTAGAGAATCTTAAAAAATATAGAAAAGTTTATGACTATATCGAACTTACTTATGGGGTAAACCGTGAGATAATTGCCGCAATTTTACTCAAAGAGACTAAACTCGGTCAGATCAAACCAACCCATGATGCCTTCATCGTTTTTAACACTATGGTTGTACGAACAAAAGCAGAAACATCACGAGAAAAATGGCTCTTAAAAATGGGGAAAACAAATATGGCAAGTATTATCACCTACTGCTATAAAAAAGGGGTAAGTGCTTCACGATGTAATCTTCCTAGCTCTTATGCTGGAGCGGTAGGAATTCCTCAGTTTATGCCAAACAGTTTTATCTATGCAAAACCCTATAAAGGGAAAGTAGCAGATCTAACAAAGATGGAAGATGCCATAGTATCTGCGGCAAACTTTTTATATACAAAAGCAAAGTTTGATATGCTCATAGACTGGGATAGTATGCCAAATATACCCCAAGTAGAAGCAGAGTGGTATGAGTATGCTTTTACCCATGAAGATGCTTCTTTTGTGTATGAAACAAGCAGGAAAGGAAAAGTTTATAGCTGTTTTACAAAGGGTAAAGAGGAGCTCCAAGAGATGAAAGAGTATACAAAAAAGATTATGCGATACAACAACTCATCTAACTATGCTGTTGGAGTGATGAGCCTTGCATATCAAGCACACTTTGCACTCCTAAAGTAGCACTTTACTTCTCGAGCATTAAGACTAGCTCCAGACTCCCACTTACATAGTTTGCAAAAAATGTAAGTGTCTCTACATCTTTTTCATCAAAATCAAAACGAGATTTATTTAAAAGTTGGATTACACCCATTACTTCCTGTTTAGAGTTAAAGATAGGGACTGTAATCATATTTTTTGTCTTATAGCCACTCTTCTTATCTATATGTGATAAAAAACGCTTATCATCATAAGGGTTATTCACAACTTGTGGCTCTTTTTTACCATAAGTGTCCCCCACTATTCCAGAGTCAAGACCGATAACAATCCGCCCTATTCCATCACTCAGTTTTGTCCAAAGCATTTGATCTTCATAATCGACAATAAAGATAGAACAACGCTCAGCATTGACAAGTCTTTTTGCCTCTTTACCTATGAGATCTAGAGCATTATCCATACTCTCTAAGCTCATTAGCCTCTTACCAAACTCTGCTATTTCATTAAATTTTTGCATTTTTTTGCTCTTGTAAATATATATTTGTTAGCTCTAAAAACCCGCTAATGTAGTGAGAAAAGAAGATCATAAACTTTACATCTTCATTATCAAAATCTTTCTCTTTATTGAGAAGTTGTAAAACACCAATTATCTCACGTTTAGAACTAAAGATGGGTGATGTGATAATATTTTTTGTACGAAAACCTGTCGCTTTATCAACATCTTTTAAGAACGCTGGATGTGAGTAGGCATCGTTTGCTACGATCGGTTTTTTCTCTTGTAGGGTAAATCCAACAATACCCTTATCGTTAGGGATGACTATCCTATCAACCCCATCAGCAAGGGTTGTCCAGAACTCTTTGTTTTCACCATCATGGATAAAGATAGAGCAACGATCTGCCTTTATAACATCTTTTGCATAACGAGAGATAAGGGGTAAACCTTCGTGAAGTGTCTTCTTCTCTAACAGCTCTCTTCCAAAGTTTGCTAAGGTATGGTAAGTATCTGCATATTTCATACTCTCTAAATTCTCCTGTTAGTTAATTACCATTATTATAGTGTAAAATGTTAATAAAAAAAAGGAACATCAATGTCTAAAATAGTAATTTGGCACAACCCTCGTTGCTCAAAATCCCGTGAAGCAGTCGCAATTAGCGAAGAACTAAAGATAGAGAGTGACATAGTTAAGTATCTCGATGCAACACCCTCTAAAGAGGAGCTCAAAAAAGTACTCAAAATGTTAGGTTTTTCAAGTGCAAGAGAGTGGATGCGAACAAAAGAGGATATCTACAAAGAGTTAAACCTCAAAGAGGAAAATGATGAAGAGAAGCTTTTAAACGCTATGGTAGAGAACCCAAAACTTATAGAACGTCCCGTTATCATCAAGGGAGATAGAGCAATCATAGGTCGACCGACTTCAATAATCGCAGAGTTTATTCAGTAGTTCACTCAGCTCAACTTTCAAAAAGAATCCTCCATCCTCTTAAGGGACAAAATGTCCCTTTATCGCTATTTTCACTCATTAAATCAATACTTTATCCTTTTTAAAAACTATAGAGAAGAAAAGGACACTTTAGCTTTAAACAGCTACATAAAAATTTGGGACAATTAATATCTTTATTGTAAATTATCATATTTTTTTAATTATCAGGACATTTTGAGTGTCCTTTAATTGAATAATTTTGTAGTTACTTGTGTTATAATGTTCTTTGAATAAATAGTTGTACTCCAAGGGATATAAATATAAATATAAATATAAATATAAATAATTTTATACGATAAGGATATTAATGAGTTACTATCAAATGATGGAATAGTCACTATTACTAAAAATAATAATATTCCAAAATTTGATTATACTTGTTATGATAAAGAAGTAAAAGAATATAGATTTACAGACTGTACTTTTTCAGATGAATTTATATTTTCAAATTGGTGGCAGGAAAAATTAATATTTTTATTTGGAAAAAAATTATCTAACTTTGGTCAAAGTTGGTTTTTACCATTCTTGTGGATTTTACTCTCTAATTTATTACTATATGTATATATCTATTTAGCTAAAGATGCTAGTATTAATATTCCTATTTCTTTTAGCATACTAATCACAAGTTGGATTTTTGTTGGTAGACTCCCCTATGAGCTATCATTAGGAAAAAAAATTAATTTATATGCTATGCAACATATATCAATAATTTTAGGATTATCTTTAATAATTTATTTATTTAAATTTGGATCACTAAATGACTTGGCAATATTTATGAATATAAAAATGCCAAGTAACGATTCTGTCTATACTAATTTTCTTTATATATGGATGCTTAATAAACTTATTACCGGTTTTATAGTGTACCATTTCATTATTGCACTAAGAAGACAAACAAGGAGATAAAATATTATGAAAAAATTAAATGAACTATCGCTAAAACAAAGAGAAGAACTTTTCAGACAACTTCGTATCTCTATCACCCATCACTCAAATGCGATGGAAGGGACTACTCTCTCTTTTGGTGAAACAAAAGAGTTACTTGAACATGGAAATACTGCTGGAGACAAACCATTGCATGAACAACTCGTTATATTAGGCTTTGCAAAGGCTTATGATGTAATAGTTCGTGAAGCTACCAACAAAGAAAATATAATAGATAGTAGTTTTATAAAAGACATCCATGCAATTATGTTTGAAGATGCTTTAAAAGTATCACCACAATTTGTATCTAAACCTATTGGAGCATATAGACTAGATGAAAGATATATAAAAGGTGTAGATATAAAACTATCAGCTCCTAAGCAAATATCAAACGATTTAGAAAATCTACTTTATAGATTTCATAGTAACAGTATGAATTTAGAAGATATTGCAGAGTTTCATATACTGTTTGAAAGAATACATCCATTTGCAGATGGCAATGGAAGAGTTGGAAGATTGATAATGGCTTTTCAAGCTATTCAGAACAATATAGTTCCACCTCTTATTGAGAACGAACATAGAACTGAATACTTAAAAGCTATCAATGATAAAAATGAACTTTTTAAGTTTATAGATGAGAGTATTCAGAACAGTATGAACTTACTAGACTAAAAAGTACAACAAAACATAGGAAGTCAATAAATTTTCTAACGAAAATTTATGCTTCTATTCAACCGTTATACTAAAAATACAAATATGCTATAATATAAGAAAAAAAGGAGAGTACATGGTAGCTGTAAAACAAGAAGCACAAGAGATAATTCAAAATCTTCCTGATAACTGTACTTATGAAGATATTCAATATCACCTTTATGTTGTAGAAAAAATCAAAAATGGCATTGGTCGTGCTGAAAATGGTGAAGTCTCATCACATCAAGATGCAAAGCAAAGAATGGCTAAATGGCTTTCAAACTAGAGTGGTCAGAAGAGGCTCTTGAAGATATAGAGTCTATCGCCATTTATATAGAAAAAGATTCCCCAACTTATGCAAAATCTGTAGTTTCAAAGTTTTTTGAAAAAGCAGAAATACTCCAAGAATTTTCAGAGCTAGGTCGTAAAGTTCCTGAGCTTAATGACACTAATATTCGTGAAATATTTGTTTATAGCTATAGACTCATTTATAAACTACAAGACAATAAAATTTTATTTGTAGCTGTGGTACACGGAAAAAGACTTCTTGAAAATCATCAGCAAAGTATAACAAAATAGAGTAGCCAATAAATTACCTAGCGGAAATTTATACTTCTACTCAGCTAACTTCTCTATACTCACACCATTATCTTTGATAAACTTGGAAATAACCTCTGAGTGTGTATGCTCGTACGGTTTTGCATATACTATGCGCTTTATTCCAGTCGCTATAATATTTTTAGAGCACTCACTACATGGTTCGAGTGTCACATATATAGTAGCATCTTTAATGCTAATACCCTCACGTGCAGCCCAGATGATAGCATTCATCTCTGCATGAATCTCATAAGTCTTACTCCACTCATGATGCTCAGATGTGTACTCCCCATTCCAGTGATCACTACAGTTTGTAAACCCTGCAGGAGTACCGTTATAACCTGTTGAGAGGATACGACCATCTTTTACTATAACAGCCCCTACTTGCTTAGAAACACACTTAGATGCTTTGGCTAACTCTTGTGCTATATTTATAAAGTTTTTATCGTTTAACATGGCTTACTTTACTTCTCTTATAACATTTATATCTGCATTATGGCGAAGTCTTGCGAAGTAGTCACCTAAAATCTGCTCACGTTTTTCACCCATGATAGAGTTTATGATCTGATTACGAACACTCTCTAGTCCACCCTCTTTAGCAGACTCTATCTCTTTCATATAAAAGCTCATAAACCCACCTTTTCCATTTGGTATAACATTTGTAAAGTGATTTAAAGCTGTTCTCTCTAAGAGAGAAGCTAGCTCAGGGGAGATTCTCGCATATGGAAGTTTCTGTTCATTCATCGCAACTTTAGGAGAGTAAAACATAGGATTATCTACTTTTGTTTGCAGTGCATTTCTATCTTTAGAGTCATAAATGATGACAGTAAAAGAAGCAGGATGTTTGTAGTTATCTTTATGCATATTATAGTACTCTTCGATGTCTGCATCACTCGGTTCACTTATAGATGAGTAAGCGATAGCTTGATAGAGTCTTTGAGAGAGAAGCTTCTGTTTTGTTTTGGCTTTGAGTTCTGTAGAGCTCATACCGTTTGACTCCCGAACTGCATCATAAAAGTCACTAATACTCATATTGTTTCTTCCAGCCATCTTTTTAATGTCATCATAAACTTCACTACTATTTACTTTTATCTTACGCTCATCGATCTCCACTTTTTCTAACTTCTGACGGATGAGAATATCAGCTGCTTTTTTCGCATCGACACGAGATAGTTTCATCTCTTTTTTAATATCGAGGAGAGTAATGGCCTTATCTTTAACGACAATAGCCACACCATCATAAACAGCAGCACTTAAAAAAGTAGTGAGAAGTAAGAGTAAAAGGGTTCTAAACATATATTTTCCATTTAATAAATTAAGGCTGTATTTTATCGCTTTTTTGCCAACAGTTGGTTTAAAAATCTACCGTAAATCCATTTTTCGATATAACTTATCTCTTTTATACAAGAGAGCCCCCTCTGCTAATTACATGATAATCTTCATCTACTCTTGGGTCACTATATCTACTTTATCCCGTCAGACCCTTTTTGTTAAGTAACTTTAGGTAAAATTCCATAATTATAATTTACAAAGGTTTTTACATGGTTGTTACTCGTTTCGCTCCTTCTCCTACTGGATACTTACATATTGGTGGTCTTAGAACTGCTCTTTTTTCTTACCTCTGGGCTAAAAAAAATGGTGGAAAATTTGTACTTCGGATAGAAGATACAGATAAGGCAAGAAACTCCCAAGAAGCAACACAGGCAATTTTAAAAGCTTTTGAGTGGTTAGGACTTGAGGCAGATGGTGAGATAACTTACCAGAGTCAAAGAGATGAGATCTATGCAAAATATATCAAACAACTTCTTGATGAGGGTAAAGCTTACAAATGTTACATGTCAAAAGAGGAACTCACAGAGCTTCGTGAGACTCAGATGGCGAATAAAGAACGTACAATGTACGATGGTCGCTACCGTGATTTTGATGGTACTCCACCAGAGGGTGTAGAGCCTGTTATACGTATAAAAGCTCCTTTAAGTGGTGAAATTCTTGTAAAAGATGGAGTAAAAGGAACTATTAGTTTTCAAGCAGAAGATATCTTAGATGATTTCGTTATAGCTCGCGGGGATGGAGCTCCAACTTACAACTTTGTTGTAGCTATAGATGACTACCTTATGGGAATAAACGAAGTTATCCGTGGTGATGACCACCTAAGTAACACACCAAAACAGATAGTAGTTTATGAGGCCCTTGGTTTTGATATACCCGCATTTTATCATGTGCCTATGATTCATAACTCTAAGGGTAAAAAGCTCTCTAAACGGGACGGGGCTACTGATGTTATGGCCTATAAAGAGATGGGTTATAAGCCTGAGGCACTGCTAAACTTTTTAGTGCGTTTAGGATGGAGTCATGGAGATCAAGAGATATTTTCTATGGATGAGATGATAGAACTTTTCAATCCAAAAGATATCAACAAGTCTGCAAGTATTTATAACACTGAAAAGCTTGACTGGCTCAATGCACACTACATCAAAAATACTCCAAATGCAGAGCTAGTAGAACTTTTAATGCCTTATGATGTTGTACTTACTTCACATGACAAAAAAGAGATTTTACTTGACGCCCTCAAAGAGCGTGCAAAGACACTCAAAGAGCTTGCATTACTAGTAAACGAAATAGTTATAACACCAACCTCTTACGATGAGAAAGCTGTTAAAAAAGCCTTTAAAGGTGACCCTATTTCTGTGCTAAATGCTTTTGGAGCAAAACTTACAGCGAGTGAACCACATCTTCCAACTGAGTACCATGCTCTTATGGAAGAGGTAGTAAATGAGATGGAGATCGGTTTTGGTAAAATTGGTATGCCACTTCGTGTTGCACTTCTTGGAAAGATGGGAGGCCCTAATATAGATGTTATTATGGCTGTTCTTGGGAAAGAGGAGACTATGCTTCGCATAGCAAATGCTATAACCACGCACTCATAAAGACTTTAACACTTATTTAATTATAAACATTATATAATGATTGAATTATATAATGTTAAAAAATAACAACTCTATTTTTTAACTTAAAAAGAAGTTATAAGTTGATGAATAAAAATGGTATTTTAAAAAACTTTTTTACTGCTAACATACCCTATAAGGATGGTGTAACATATAGACGCATCATTATGATTAACAGCATGTTGCTTCTCTCTGCTTTCTTCTTTTTTGCTTTTGCTTATATCAATTATGTTGTTATTCTTGACAGCACTGTCGCCCTTTTAGACACTCTTGCGGGACTCTTTTCAATCGCTACTCTTATTCATCTTCGTCGTTTTAAAAAGATTCAAACTACTGCTTTTCTTACTATTGTTATCTTGATCTTTTTTATGATTAGTTTTATTATCAAAAATCAAAATAGCCATTTTGGAATTATTTGGAGTTACTTTATTCCTCTCTTTGCCATTTTGTTTAATGGGAAAAAAGTTGGCTTACAGCTTACACTTTTCTACTTTGTTATAATTTTTGCTCTTGCATACCTCGGTATTGGTACTTGGAATGAAGGAGAGTGGTCTTTTATAGATTTTATTCGTTTTATTGCTTCATCAGCTATATTTTCCTATATCATCTACACGACTGAGTCAGCACATGAAAATGCAGACTATGAACTTAAACTCATTCGTAAACATGAAGCAGAGATACTCGATAAACTACAAAAACAAGCTATCACAGATGGGCTCACAGGAATGTATAATCGTAGACATTTTAATGAAGTTGTACCAAAACTTTTAGCTATTGCACGAAGAGAAGAGTCCTATATAAGTCTCTTTATTCTCGATATTGATTACTTTAAAAACTATAATGATTACTATGGACACCAAAAAGGCGATATAACTCTTCAAAAAATTGCTAAAGAACTTATAAGATTTATACAAAGAGATGATGATTTTGTTTTCCGTATTGGAGGTGAAGAGTTTGCTGGTCTTATCCATACACGAAATAAAGATGAGAGTGAAGAGTGGATTAGTACTTTAAATGCAAAAATTGCTGCACTTAACATTCAACACAAAAAGACACTGCTACCAAACAAGATAGTTACTGTCAGTATCGGTGTCTGTACTACAAAAGTTACAGAAGGAAAAAACATAGACTACTTTTATAAAAAAGCAGATGAAGCTCTCTACAAAGCAAAAGAGAGAGGTCGAAACACAACAGTAATGGTTCACTAACTTATGCATCTTTTACTTTTCATAGTTGCCATTTTAAGTGCATTTTCACTACTGATAATGTACATATCTAAACGCTTCATTAAGCACCTTTCTATCTCTAAAAATCTTAAACATTATTTTCATCTTTTTCTTTATGTAAATTTCTTTGGTATTTTTCTCTATGCAATGGGTCGATACTATATTGATTTTAATAATACTATCTATTTTCTTTTATCTCTTCCTATCGGTGTTCTTTTTCTTCTCTTTTGTACTGCTGTTATCTATGATGTTTTGCATATTTTACTCAAAACAGTGCCTTTACAAGAGAAACGAAGAACTTTTTTTAAACACTCTCTAGATCTCTCTTCTGTGGCACTCGCAAGTTCCTTAACTGCTCGCTCTATCTATGAGGCTCGACATGTTGTTCTTGAAAAAGTAAACATCAAGATTCCAAATCTTCAAAAAAGCTATAAGATTTTACAGTTAAGCGATATTCACATTGGAGGGCTCATAGATGCTGGTTTTATCAAAGGTATCGTTGAGAGAGTCAATGCTTGTAAGCCTGATTTAGTAGTTATTACAGGAGATTTAGTCGATATAGATATAGAAAAAGCAAAAGATGCACTCCAAGAGTTTAGAAATCTCAACTCAAAATATGGTACTTTTTTTATAGTCGGGAATCATGAGTACTTTCATAATATAGAAGCGATTATACAGAGAGTTAAAGAGTTAAACATTCGTGTTTTAGAAAATGAAACTATCTATATAGGTGAGAGAGATATGGGCTTTAACCTCTCAGGAGTATATGATCTTTTTGGCTATCGTGCTTTAAAGTTCATGCCAAATATAGCAAAGGCTCTCCAAAAGAGAGATCCCTCCTCTCCTACAGTTCTCCTCGCCCATCAACCAAAGTTTTTAGAAGAGATAAAAGAGTCTCAAAAAATAGACTTAGTACTCAGCGGTCATACCCATGGCGGGCAACTTCTCCCCTTTAAACTGTTAGTAAAACTCCAACAACCCTACATAAGCGGACTACACCAACACACCCCAACAACACAAATCTATATAAATAAAGGCACAGGTTTCTGGGGACCACCTATGCGCTTAGGGGCGAGTGCTGAGATAACAGAGCTGATACTTTCTTAGGCTATACTTCCTCTATGCAAAACAAGATTACACTCAAAACTCTTTTTAACCTTATTTTAGAGAAAAGGCCTTCTCTTATTTTAGGTCAGATTGTCACACTTATGGCTATCTTAGTAAGTGTTCCTATTCCCCTTATGCTTCCTGTAATGGTTGATGAAGTGCTATTAGATAAACCAGGGGCTATTGTTAGTACTATAGATGCAACACTTGGTGAAACTTCAGCTTTTGGCTACATCTTCATCGTAACACTTGCGGTAATACTCTTACGTTTTACCTACTACTTTTTTACAGTTATTTTAACAAAAATCTTCACTCGCATCTCAAAATATGTCACTTTTATGATACGTAAACGACTCTTAGAACATCTCCAAATCGCCTCTATGAATGAGTATGAGATATTAGGGAGTGGTGCCATCACTTCAAATCTAGTCACAGATGTCAACACTCTTGATGCTTTCATCATTACCGGTGTTAGTAAGTTTGTTGCTTCTGTTTTGACCCTTATCGCTATCGCTGTTGTTATGATTGCTATTGATCCTATTTTAGGGATTCTTATCTTAGTTATACAGCCTGTTATCATGCTTTTAAGTAAAAAGATGACTCGCATCGTTGGTGGACTTAAAAAAGATGAGAACAGTGCCATAGCTGAGTTTCAAGAGGATGTTGGCGAGACCTTAGAGCTTTTTGGGCAGATAAAAGCATCTAATCAAGAGCGATTTTTCTTTTCACGTGCTATCTCTCATGCGAAAAATATAGAGACTACTTCAAACGAGTATAGCTATAAAAATGTCGCTTATGAGAGACTCTCTTACACCATCTTTCTCGTGATGTTTGAAGTACTTCGTGCAAGTGGACTACTTCTTGTAGCCTATAGTGATCTGAGCATTGGGATGATGTTTGCTATGTTTGGATACATCTGGTTCATTATGACACCTGTTCAAGATCTGCTCTCTATGCAGTACTCTTATGCAAGTGCAACAGCTGCACTTGAGCGCATAAACAAGGTACTCTCTCTAAAAACAGAAGCGAGTGGCAGTGAACTGCTCAAAGAAAAAAGTGTTGACATCTCACTTGAGCATTTAGACTTTGGCTACACTCCAAAGAAAAAAATCTTAAAAGATATCTCACTCACCATTCAAGCGGGCTGTAAGATAGCTCTTATTGGGGCAAGTGGGAGTGGAAAAACTACTCTTGCACAGATTATCTCAGGTTTTTATGCCAAAGAGAGTGGCGTTTTAAAGTACAACAACATAGAGATCGAAAAACTCGATAAAACCTCCCTTAGAGAGAGAATATTTCTCGTTTTACAGATGCCCATACTCTTTAATGCGACACTCCGTTTTAACATCACTATGGGAGATGAGAGCATTAGCGATAGTGAGATAGAAGAGGCACTTGCTACTGCACAACTCAGTGAGATGCTAAACGCTATGCAAGAGGGTCTTGAGACAGTCGTGGGACATCACGGTATAAGGCTCTCTGGAGGACAGAGACAGCGTTTAAGTATCGCTCGAATGATTATTGCCAAGCCTAGTGTTATCATCTTCGATGAGTCTACCTCTGCCCTTGATGTTCACACAGAAGCAAAACTCCAGATTGCTCTAGAGAAGTTTCTCCAAGATAAAACAGTCATTACCATCGCTCACCGCTTAAGTACCGTCAAAAATGCAGACACTATTTATGTTTTAGAGGAGGGTCACATAGTTCAAAGTGGTACACATGAAGCACTAGAAGATGAAGAGGGACACTACAGAGAGTTTGTAAAAGAGCAACTTCTATAATGGGGAAAAAAGAGTTTTATACTTTACCACAAGCGATGTATGACCTTAATGTGGTGAGACCTATACTTAGCTGTAAAAATAATGCTATCTTACATAAAAAACTCTCTACAGATATGCTAGATATGGAAAAAGTTATTCTCTCTCACACTTTAGTATATATAAAATCAGGCAGAGTAAAACTACAGACCTACGACTATGAAGAGTTTATACTCAATGAGGGAGAGATGCTCTTTATGCCAAGAGATAGATACCTAATCTCTGACTATATAAATACTGATAAACAGATGGACGTACATCTCTTTTTCTTTGACCATACCCTCACAAATGAGTTTCTACAGTCACTTAAAACAGAGAAGCTCACTACAAAAAGTACTATAACAAAACTCAATCTTTCACAAAACATCTCTAACTACATAGATACTTTAGCAGATACTCACTACAAAAACAGAACGGATGAAGCACTTCTTAAAATAAAGCTCTTTGAGTTACTCCATCTCGTAGCTGAAGTAAATGAGAACTTTATTTCGCTTCTTCAAGCCCATGAACTCCAGAAAAAAGAGACTGACATCAAAACATATATGCTCAAACATTACGATAAAAAACTCACAGTAGATGAGTGGGCTATGTTGAGTGGATACTCCCTTTCAACCTTTACTCGTAGGTTTAAAAAGGAGACAGGCTCCTCTCCAAAAAAATGGCTTATAGAGCAGAATATGCATATGGCTAATAGAGATCTTAAAGATGGAATGAATGTAAGTGAGTGTGCAGCAGAGTATGGATATGCCAACACTTCAAACTTCATAAAAGCATATAAAGAGATCTTCCATAAAACTCCAAAACAGCATACAATGACTTAAAATCACTACTTTTGCTTTTTTATAAGTAGAAATCATCCCAAAAACACTCTATCATACTCCTTTATTAACTAAAGGAGTTACACAATGAAAAAACTTTTCTTAACCATAGTAGGTCTAGGATTACTAGTCAACCTTCATGCCACTCAGATAAAAGTGAGTGAAGTTTTAAAT
Organism: Sulfurimonas sp.; assembly: GCA_027063505.1. Taxonomy (GTDB): domain Bacteria; phylum Campylobacterota; class Campylobacteria; order Campylobacterales; family Sulfurimonadaceae; genus Sulfurimonas. The sequence goes on along the minus strand of JAMORO010000004.1, from coordinate 13,203 downwards.
AACTACATGGCAGCATGGAATGAACACAGTCTTACAAAGATAGAGGCTTTTTATGCAGAGGATGTCATCTGGTATGACCTTACTTATGATGCTACTACAAGAGGAAAGAAAAAGGTCTCAAAGGCTATCACAGATGCATTTTTAGGAAGTGTTCCAGATATGTACTGGGTAAAGAGTGGTGATGTTTTTATCTCTGGAAATACTATAATCTACGAATGGGTATATGGTGGTACATTTAGCGGTGAGTTTGATGGTGTTACAATCAAAAACAAAAAGTTTGAGATTAAAGGAGTAAGCACAACGACCATTAATAGTGCAGGAAAAATCATAAAACATAAAGATTACTACGATCTACTTAACTTTAAATATCAGGTCACTGCTTTATAGTAAGCCTTATTTCCATTAACTATAATATCTTTAAAAAAGGTAACTTAAAAACTTTACAGCAACTTTATAAAAACAAGCTATAATCTTTACCAATTTTAACTACTAGGAATTATTATGAAAAAAATCATACTCTCTGCTACTCTTGCCCTTATGGGTTTTGGACTCTTTAGCTCAGCACTTCAAGCAAAGGAGTGTTTTCATGCTAAAAGCATAGATGTCAAATGGGTCTCTTATAAAACTATGGCAAAGATAGGTGTAGGTGGGAACTTCTCAAGCTCCTCTTTTGCACAAGAGACAGAAGATGCAACATCTACTGCTGTTATGCTCCAAGGTGCAACAGTGAAGCTCTCACTTGCTAATCTTGATGCTCATAACCCTACAAAAAACAGTAATATCGCTGAGTATTTTGTAGCTAACTTAAGTGCAAAAGAGATAAATGCAAAGATAGTTTCAGCAGATGAGAAACAACTCACAGTAGCCATAACACTCAATAAGAGAACACAAAATATTCCTATGAGTTACACTATAAAAAACTCTAAAATCATTGCAAATGGTGTTATAGATGCTCTAGACTTTGACCTTGTACCAGCCCTTAGAACACTTAACAAAAATGTATCAGGGCATAAAAATAAAGGCTGGAATGACATCTCTATAGCGTTTGAGATGCCTTTTACAACAGCGACTTGTAAATAAGTAACACATAACCCAAAGTAGCCATCCCTAAAACAACTACTTTGGAGTACTTCACAAAAAATTACATGCTACTTAGAATGCCCTTGGCTATAGAGAGATTTATCAGTGTCTTATCCCCTCCTCTTACTATATGAATAAAAAGTACTGCAGCACCATCATTTTAAATGATGAGATACTCAAAGATATGATAGATGAGTCCTATGCACTTGTCGTTGCTAAACTCACTAAAAAAGAGAGAGAAACCATCTGTTAGAGTTTAGTATGATATAATTTCCTATAAATAATATGCAAGGTATATAACTATGAAATTTATCTATTTTACACTTCTACTCCTGCTCTTTACAGGTTGTGATATGATCCAATCCGATGCAGCAAAAGAGGAGAAAAGAGTAGCACAAAAAGCACTTTTTGAGAAAAAAGTTTCAGAGACAAAAGAGATTCAACTCAAAAAACTTGATCTTGAGACGCAAAAAGAGTTAGCACTTCTCGCCTCAAAAAAAGAGCTTGCAGAGATAGAAAAAGCGAAGGTCATAGAAAAAATCCGCATCGAAGCAGAACTTCAAAAACAGAAAGTATTACTAGAGCAGCAAAAAGTCCAAGCAGCCTTTGATCAAAAACTCAGAGAACAGGAGCAAAAAGACTCCCTTGAACTAAAACGCTATCTTATACTCAGTATGACTATTATAGTAGCACTTTTAAGCTACTTTGGCTTTTACTACTTCAAGAAAAAACGCGAAGATAAACTCCGAGCTTATAATGACAACTTAGAGAAATACCTCAAAGCAAAAGAGAATGAGGCTCGTGTAAAAATAGCTGAAAAGATGCTTGATGCCATTAGTAGTGGTCATCTCGATAAAACACAAGAGAGTCAACTCATCAGTGCTTTTACAGGTGAAGCCAATGGCAGCTACCAAAAACAGCTAGAGTCTACAGAGAGTAAAAACACTCAAGATACAGATGATGAGATAATAGATGTCACGCAAGAGATACAAGAGAAAGAGAAGTAGATGCAGATAGTAACAGAAGCATTACTTGATTTGGGGCTTAACAAAGATGGAGAGATAAATGAGCAGCAACTTGTTTTACTTGACATAAAAGAGGAGATGAAGTCTCAGTTTCGAGAACTCTCTCTTGGTAAGGAGCTCTCTGATGCAAGAGCAGAACTTTTTGTTTTACTTACAAACATTACTACTAAAAAAGCTCGTGAGACTATCATTAAAAACTATAAAGCGTTGCAAAAATTTAGAAAAGAGCTCAATGAACCTCAAGAACAAGCAGAGACAACTACCAGCCAAACGGCAGTCGAGGGAGATGTTACTATCTACTGTGATGGAGGGTGTACTCCAAACCCGGGAAAAGCAGGCTCAGGTGTAGCACTCTATCGTAATGACAAGGTCTCAGAACTCTGGTATGGTCGTTATGAAGAGATGGGAACAAATAACACAGCAGAACTAGGAGCGCTCTATGAATCCCTTCTCCTTGCAAAGAAAGAGCTTGATTCTGGAAATAGTGTAGAGATAAAATGTGACTCGATGTACTCCATAAACTGTATCAAAACATGGGCTATCTCATGGGAGAAAAAGGGGTGGACAAAAAAAGGTGGTGAGATAAAAAACTTAGAGATCATCAAACTCTGCTATGCACTTTACAACACTATCAAAAGAGATGTTCCCCTCACACATATAAAAGCACATGCTGGTTTTGAGGGTAATGAGCTAGCAGATAGAATGACTATGTATACCATTCAAGAGCAGTGTCGAGAGTTTGTCAAATATAATAAACCTATAGATATCCCCACTCTACTCAAAATGAGAGCAGGCTAAAATACCAAAAATGAATAATTAGATATGAAAAAGAAATTATTAGAGTGGTACAAACAACATGGACGTCACTCTCTTCCATGGAGAAATACAGATGATATTTACCATGTCTATCTCAGTGAGATAATGCTCCAACAGACACAGGTCAACCGTGTGATGGAGGAGTACTATCCTCAATTTTTATCCAAATTTCCAACACTTCAAGCACTTGCAGATGCACCACAAGATGATGTCTTAGCTGCTTGGAGTGGACTTGGCTACTACTCACGTGCAAGAAACCTACACAAAACAGCAAAACTCTCACCGCTTACTCTTAGTCAAGATGAGAAAGAGCTCTTAAAGCTCCCTGGCATTGGTCGCTATACGGCAAGTGCTATCTGTAGTTTTGGTTACTCCCAAGCAGTTCCAGTGGTCGATACAAACATCGCAAGAGTACTTAAACGCTACTTTGCACTTATATCACCCAAAGATACGACTCTCTGGAGTAAGGCAACAGAGATTTTAAATGTAGAGTTTCCACGAGCACATAACCTTGCTCTTATGGATTTGGGTTCTATGGTATGTCTTCCTAAAAATCCAAAGTGCCAAGAGTGCCCATTTCAAAAGCACTGTTTAGGTAAAGAGGAACCTGAGCTCTATACACAGACAAAAAAAACTATCTATGAATCACTTGAACTCTTCTATGGCGTTTGTGTGAAGGAGAACAGAGTCGCACTTCACTACTCTACTGAAAAAATGTATAAAGATATGTTAGTACTCCCTCGTGTTGAACCTTTAGAGGAGAACTTTATTGGAAGTTTTAAACACTCTTACACTAAGTATCGGATTACTGTAAATCTCTACAGAGCAGAGGAGTTTTTAGAAGATATAGTTTGGGTTGATTTAAATGAGCTTAAAAGTGCGCCCATCTCTTCACTTATAAAAAAAGCACAAAAGTATTTTTAAATAGTGCATTTTATTTTCTTATCAATATGATTAGCTATAATTATGAAAACTATTAGGAGCCTTATATCTTGGAAAAAACAAACTTTATGGATAAATATCCAGTTCATTCGTTAATTATAAAAAAAGATGAAACAGCATTTAAAAACATAGATGAGATTATAGAACATCTAAAGTCTCTTATCGTAGAAAACCCTGTCGCTACTTTCATTACAGTATTTGATCACTTTTCACATACAACTTCACTTAAAGAGGGTGTAATTAATGAAGAGATAAAAGATGCAAAAAATCTTATTTTCTGTTTTGGAAAACAGATTCCAAATCCAAAAATTTTAGCAGTTAGACCAAGAAGTATTGGGATAACAGAGCTTGAAGACTCTTTTTCCATAGATACTTTAGAAGCTCCAAACCCTCAACTACAAGAGACTCTTGTAGGATGGATTTACTCTATCAAAAAAAGCTAAAAAGGGCACTACAATCTAGATGAGATATTTTTTGAACTTTTTGATGAGATTATAGAGAAGCTTCAAGATACTCGAGCTATTGCTCAAACATTAAGAGAACAAGAGCAGCAGAAAATTTCTAACTAGGAATAACTGCTTTTTTAAGTGCCTGAAGGGGAGATATAGTAAGCTCTTTACTACTCTCTATGCAGGTCTCTTCACACACTAAAGTTCCTCTACTTAGGACCTCAACTCTCAAACCACCACGACCTCGCATCAAAGTGTAAGCACCTTTTTTCATCACAGCATTCATCCATGGACAGGGTGCACAGTGAGCTAATCCTCTAAACTTTACCCCACCTAAAACGAACTCCTCTCCGATAAGGGAGTTAAGATGTACCCCACTTATGATGATATTTCTACGAAATAACTGTAACTCTAAGGGAAGTTCTAACTCCCTACAGACCTCTCTTGCCACCTCTAAAGAGAGAAGAGTAAGAGGGTATTTTGAGAACTCAAATCTATCATCTCTTATCCCTCTCCCTTCTTCAAGAGCTATAGAGCTATGCTCTAGAGTAGGAGCACTTCCAACATCAAACTTCTCTCTTGTAAAGTAGTTATGTGAAGGTGAGCTAAAAATATGATGAATCTTTACTACTTTTCTATGCAAAAGACAACCTAAACTCACTCCCCTCCCCAAGGCGTGACTCTACTTCTATCTCTATCTTATACTCATCACAAATCTGTTTGACTATACTCAGTCCAACACCAAAACCACCTGCTATCTGAGAGTCTCGTTGATAGAGTTCAAAGATACTCTCTAACTTCTTAGGAGCGATACCAACACCCTCATCTTTCATAGAGAAAACACCCTCTTTTAATGAAATCGTTATTTTACTCTCAGGCATGGAGTACTTAATGGCGTTTGAGAGTAAGTTTGAAAAAAGAAGCTCCACCCTTGATGCTCGTGCATGAAAGACAAACACTTCCATCTCCAAAACAATTGCTATCTTTTTTGTACTACTTAACTCTTCATAGTAATCCACTACCCGCTGAATCATACTTGAGAATTCTAACTCCTCTATCTTCTCCTGCTCATTTGAAAAGTTCAAGTAGGTAAGTGAGTTATAAATAGTCTCTAACTGCTTCGTACTTATAGAGATATTTGTAAGAATCTTTTTATCATAAACACCCTTCTGTATCGCTCTACTTGAACTCATCTTCAGTGCTGTTATAGGTGTATTAAGTTCATGTGAAACATCTTGTATAAAAGACTCTATCTGCTCTATTCTTGTATGAATAGGTCTCATAAAAAGCCGTGATAAGAGGACTGATGTGAAGCCTATAAGTAAGAAGACTACACCCATCATTGCAAGAACATTTTTCTCTAAAAGAGCTAGTCTCTGTGCATACTCTTCTGTTTTCACCACAACATACTTGATGTTTAAATGTTCTCTAGGTGCATCAGAGATAAGGACCTTATAGCCCTCTCTCTCAAAGTAACCTACACTATAGCCTCTGGCAACATCATCTTTTATAAGAGCATATTCAAAAATATCTTCATGTGGAAGTTCTAAAACTTTTCCACTCATATGTGCATTTATAATAAGACCAGAGATTTTATCTGCAAAATGTTCAAGCTTATAGTAGGTCTCATTCTCTAAGGCATTTTTTTGTGAGAAGTAGTACCAGTAGCCAAGGAGTAGGACAAAAAGAAGTGAAGATACAAGATAGAGCCCTACAAAGGAGTAGAAACTTCTCTTCTCTAAGCTATTCAAAGGTATAGCCCTCCCCTCTAATATTAATAATATGCTCTTTTCCTATCTGCTTACGAAGATTTTTCACAGCTGTACGAACAGCATCATCACTTGGCATCTCATCAAACTCCCAAATATTGTGCAATAGCTCATCACTGCTCACTACCCGAGATCTATTTTTATAGAGATAGTGTAAAAAATCACTCTCTTTATGGGTCATACTATATGTTTTATCTGCTGTGTGAATGAGATGGCGTTTTGTATCAAAGCTGATACTCTCTGTAATATTTATAAGTGCATCAAGACCAAACTGCCGTTTTATATTCTCTATGCGTTGGGAGAGTTCCTCAAGGTCAAAAGGTTTTTTAATAAAGTCATTTGCCCCTGACTCAAAAGCAGCTTTAAGATACTTTGTATCATGAAACGCTGTAATAAAGATAGTTGGTGTTGCATCGTGAAAAGAGCGTAACTCCTTTAAAAGAGAGATACCATCCCCATCAGGTACATTAATGTCAAATATATATAAGTCAAACTTCTGCTCTTCACTAAGACTCATCGCTTTTTTCATACTGTATGTCTGCATGACCTCGTAACTCTCTTCTAAAAAGTCTACAAGTATAGTAGCAAGTGCTGTATCATCCTCAAGCAGTAGTATTTTCATGACCTCTTCTCCTCTAGTAAGAGTTTTAAATCCAAAAAGAAACTTGTTCCTTCCCCCACTTTAGACTTAAGTGAGATCTTAATACCTAGTTCACTACATAATTTTTTTACTATATGCAAACCGATACCTATCCCTCTATCTTGCTCTTTATAAAAGCGTTCAAAAACTCTCTCTGGATTCTTTATTCCCTTACCATTATCTCTTATCTCCAGACTACTCTTATCATACAATATCTCTACTAATGCTCTACTTTTACTATATTTAGCAGCATTTGAGAGAATGTTATCTACTACTCGTTGAAGTGCTTCACTATTTGCATACAGAGAGACCTTTGGAACATTTACAACAAACTCTATGTTCTTATAACTACTCTCTAAAAGAGCAACTCTCTCCTCTATAAAAGTGTCAAGATAGAACTGTCGCTTCTGTGCTTCATGGTTACTCAAGTATGATTTTAGGTTTGATTGAAGGTTTAAAATATTTTGCACACTATTCTCAATACGTAAAAGTTTTTTATTCTCTCCTATCTCCTCTTTAAGCATACTTGCATTAAGACGCATGGTAGAGAGGGGTGTGTTAAAGTCATGAAGTATATCTTTTATAAACTCCTCTGTAAGATGCAGGGCATTTTTTAATGGTGAGAGTGTATAGATAGCAAAAAGGATAGAGAGTACTAAAAAAAGAAGCATTACAAAAAAGAAGTTTACAATAACCTCACTCATAAGTCTCTCAAGTTGTGCTTGGTACTTCTCTTGTGGCAGATAGATTTCAAGGGCATTTTCATTTGACCCAGGAATACTAAAGTAGGTACTTAAACGCTGTTGTGACTTATAAAGCTTGTAGAGTTTTTCTGAATCTAAAGGTGCAAAATCTATCTCATATTTTGGACAGACTAAGTCAAAACTACAGATACGCATCTCTGAAAAAAGTGTCTCATCGAGTACTTTTACCTCTTTTTTATACTCCATAAAGAAAAGGGCACTAGAGAGCAGTGTTTGAGAGATAAAAAATATTAAAAAGCTTTTTACAAAGGATTCTATCTCAACTTTTTTCAAGCATATACCCCACACCCCGAATGTTTTTTATCTCTACTCCTGTTGTCTGCTTGAACTTACTCAAGGCGACTCGCAGTGCACTATCTGAGGGGTGTTGCAGACAATCAAGTAAAATACTCTTATCTAAAACATTTCCGATATTTGTCATAAAAAGCTCACAAAGAGCCTCTTGAACTTCACCTTGGGGGAGAATAGACTCACCCTTGTAGAGTCTTCTATCTAATGGAGAGTAACGAAGATCTTTATAAAAAATATCTCTATTTGCACTTGCAAACTTAGCTTTCACACGGATAAGTAACTCTTGGGGGAAAAAAGGTTTTTTGATGTAGTCATCTGCTCCTATCTCAAAAGCTTTCGAGATAGAGTTAAGATCTATAAGTGCGGAGATAAAGATAGCCGGGGTTCTGTCATCTGCACGCCGCAGACTCTCTAGCAGTTCTAGTCCGCTCATATCGGGAACATTTATATCAAATATATAAAGATCATACACACTCTCATAAGAGGCATCCACTGCATCGTTTCCAGTATGGACCATAGAGACAGCATAGCCACTCTCCTCTAGTAACTCTTGGAGAGTTTCTGCTAACTCTACCTCATCTTCAAGAAGTAGTATTTTCTTAGCCATTTTCATCCACCTTAAAAGAAGTACCCTAAACGGAGTGAGAGATAGTTTTTACTCGCACTATCACTAATACCTTTAGCATAGGAGAGTGTGCTAAACCAGTTCCTATCTATACTATAGTAACCATATACTGAGGCTGTTTGGATATCTTCAATACCACTATAGATACTACTACTCACATTATATGATCCACTAACATAGATGGTACTTGTAAAGTAGTACCCAACACCAGCACTATATGCAACCGAATCCTCATAAACTATCTCAGTTGTAGTGACTCCATCTGTTAGCACTACATCATCATCATTAATCACGGTATATGAGTAACCGCCAAAGAGGCTAACATCATCTAGATTATAGCTAAGGTTAAGAGAGCCTACATAGTCTGTATTGTTATTGTTGAGCGATGTCTCATATGTTGGTAGGAGGACTCCTGCTCCTACTCTTAATGTAAGAGAGTCTAAGGGCTTAAACTGATAAGAAGTACCAAGATAAGAGTCATAAAAACCATTATCACTAAACTCATCACCACTTGTATTAAAGTAAGAGGTTGAAGCTTGTAGAGAGAAATTTTTATAATAATAATCTACTTGAATAGTGCTTGAGAGGGTATCTGTTTGGTTTAAAGTTTGGTAATCAGAGTCAGAGTAACTCGCCCCAACGATAATATCATAATGGTGTGGTGAGATTAAACTCTTTGTAGTACATCCACTTATGTCTACTAGTTCACTAAAAGGAGTATTTGGACATCTATCTACACTATCTACCACTCCATCGAAATCACTATCAGTATAAGCGAATAGGTTTATACTTAAAAATATACTTAGTTGTAAAAATAACTGTCTCATTTGTGTTCCTTAAATGACACATCCGACATATGCTCATGCTCTTTTGTAAACTGTTTCTTCGCTTGATATCCAGCTTGATTATGATTCATATTTTGATGTGTCGATATTTCACTATTGTGCTGTGTTTGCACTTGCATTTTTGTCTGCATCTTTTTAATACTTTGAAGCCGCTCTTCTTTATTCATCTGAGCAATCTTCTGTTTAAACTCATTCATAAGCTTTACCCTCTCCTCAGGTACAGCCTCTTTTATTTTTGTGATATAACTATCTATATCTAACTCACTATTTGCAAAAAGAAGTGATATCAAAAGTACTGCTAATATGAAAATACTTCTCATGACATCCTCCTTTTTTATCTCTTAATTTTTGCCAATTTTAGCACATATACCGTTAATGACTTCCCTGACCTCTTCGTGTAAAATCCATACCACCACCTTGCATATCACCTTGAAACTGTTTTCCAGCTTGCTGCTGATTCATATTTTGGTGTTGTGTCATCTCTTCAGAATTTTGCATCTGCATTTCACCTGCATGCTCTTGGCCAGTTCGCATCTGAGTCTGCATCTTCTCTTGCATATCATGTGGCATATCTGCTTGCATCTCCTGCATCGCTACTTGTCGCTCTTCAGGAGACATCTGCATCAACTGCTCTTTCATCTCGTTCATCTGCTGTACACGCTCTTGTGTTGGTACTTGAGTCTCTGTCGATACAGTTATATCTGTTGTTGTAACATCTGCTACACCTAATGTTAATCCACCTAGTAGAACTAGTAATGTTGTAACTCTTTTCATCATGTATCCTTTTTGTTTTGATAGTTGTATTGTCACATAAGAGTGTTAGTGAAGTATTAGTACTCTCTAAAAATATCATAATAACACTTTACTCTCACAAACATAACACACTTACCCAGTACAATACTTACTAAGAAAACAAAAAGGACACAAAATGAAAACTTTTACTAAACTATTTTTAGCACTTCTTCTAAGCTCTTCTCTTCTAAATGCAGCTGCATTCACTAAAGATGCAAAATACAGAACTACTAAAATACATATCACAGCTGAAAAACCTATTACAGCAGGTTCAAACACTCTTAAGTTTGCTATCACTAAAGATGGAAAGCCTATAGCTGGTCTGGTCTCACTCAAAGCCTTTATGCCTGCAATGCCAGGAATGCCCGCTATGGAGTCTAAAGTAAAAGCCAAAGAGCTTGGTAATGGCATTTATGAAGCGAAACTAAATCTTACTATGAATGGTACTTGGCAACTGCATATCTTTATCACTCCCAAAGAGGGTAAAAAGTCTCGTGTGAAAACGACTATAAACTTCTAAAGAGGGAGACAGTATGAAAACTCTTCTCCTCACTTTTGTGTTGCTATACTCAAACCTTGCTGCTATAACTTTAGATAAGATTATAGAGTCATCATTAGCTTCTAGTCCCTCTCTTGAAGTTATCCAAGCGAAGATTCAAGCAAATAGACACCGTATAGATATAGCTAAACAGTTTAACAACCCTGAACTTCTCCTCACGACTAACACTTTAGACTCATCCCAGAAGATGAGTCAGACTGTTTTAACTCTCAAACAGAAGATAGAGTTCTATAATAAACGAGATACAAAAGAGGCACTAAGCAGAGCAGAGTCTGCTGTACTTAGTGAAAAACTCAGAGTAGCACAAGTCGCCTTTGTCGCAGAGATAAAGAGTGAAGCTTATACTATATGGGAACTTCGTGAACTAAAAAATATTCTCAACAACTACATAATCCTTACACAAAAGAACATAGAGCTCTATGAGTCTTACACGACAGTAGCTGCTAACCAACATATGGGGATTATGAAAGCAGAGCTCTCTTTGGCGGACTTAAAGATACAAAAGTCAACACTAGATGCGAACATCTATGCAAGCTACGCAAGGCTCTCTTATCTCTCAGCGATGAATATTCAAGAGCTTGAGATAGATCTCAAAATAGAGGAAAAGCCCAACTTAGCTCTTATGCAAAGAGCCCTTACTAGTAACCCAACTCTATCACTCAGAGAAAAAGAGTTACAAAAACAGCATGCAAATGTAACACTCTCAGATATAAACAACTATCCCGACATTAACCTCATCGCAGGGTATGCTTACCGCCAAAATTTTGATGACTATATGAACTTTGGCCTCTCTCTTTCTCTTCCTATCTATGGAACAGAAGATGCAAAAGAGGAGGAAGCTAGAGCCTTAGAGCTCTCCTCTTTAAGTCAAAAAAAAGATACACAAATAGCACTAAATGCTACTCTAAAGGCCTACTATTCTCAGATGCTTTCATCCTATACTATTTATCATATTATAGAGGATGATGCCCTCCCTCAAATAGCACATATGTTTGAACTTTCAAACTCCTCTATCTCTACAGGGGGAGATCTCTTTAAGTATGTTGATGTTCTCTTTAATAAGTTAGCACTTGAGCAGAAGAGTATCCATGCGATTAGTAACTACAAAAAAGCAGAGGCAAAAATCTCTGAACTCGCAGGAGAAACAAAATGAACCCAATTACAAAACTACTGATTATAACACTACTACCCCTCTCACTTTTAGCACAGAAGGTGACTGTAGAGCAGCTCTTTTCAGTCCAGAGTGTAAAGGTGAAAGAGGAGAGTCTCTCTCACTCCAAAAAGAGCTACGGCTTTGTGAAAGCAGATGAAGCAAGAGAACATGACATCTCACCAAGGTTTGGGGGATTTGTAGAAAAACTCTATGCAGATAAAGTCTACAAGTATGTAAAAAAAGGCGATCCTCTTGTTACCCTCTACTCTCCAGAAGTTTACAAGGCAAAAGAGGATTATCTTAACTCCTATAACTACACGAAAAATAAAAAGAGTAAAGGGATGCTTCGAAGTGCAAAACTCAAACTAGAACTCTTAGGAGTCTCAAAAAGAGAGATAGAACATGTTATAAAGAGTAAAAAAATCTCTCAAAACACTACCATCTATGCACCAGTAAGTGGTTACATCTTTCAAAAGAGTATCAGTGAGGGCTCCGCATTTAATGCTAAAGAGAGATTATTTAAGATAGTAAATCTTGATGAAGTGTGGGTAGAAGCTAAAGTATTTGAGGAGGATAGAGAGTGGCTTAAAAGAGCAGAGAGTTTTGAACTTCATTTTAAAAGCACTCCAAAAACATACAGAGCAACTTCCAAACTCTTCTACCCAATGCTCAGTGAAAAAGAGGCAACTATGACCCTGCGTTTACGAGTTAAGAACCCAAACAGAGAGCTTTTTGTAGGGATGTATGCTTCACTTATCTCCAAAGATAAAAAAGAGTCCTATCTTACACTTCCAAGTGATGCAGTTATGAGAAAAGATGGAAAGTTTTATGTTTTTGTAATGGGGGAGTATGAGGGGGAATATGACCCACTCGAAGTAAGTGTCAAACCACTCAATGCCCATACCTATATCATAACAGATGGATTAAATAAGGGTGATGAAGTAGTAAGAAATGCACTATTTATGATGGATAGTGATGCACAGATAAACGGGCTTTACTAAGCCTGTTTTCTCAATAGTTGCTCGATATCAGTTAATGTTCCTATACTCTCTTTTGTAAGGTCTATATGATTTATATCATACCTTAACTCCTCTCTAGATAAAAGTACAAAATCATCTCCAAATATTTTGAAAACCCTAATATTCTCAGCTTTTTTTAACATAATTCATTTAAGTTTAATAACATTATCAATATAATCAGTGGTTAGATTCATTGGAGATTATATGAAAAACATATCTATTAAAACACAAATATTGGCATTGGTAATTATTTCACTAATTACTTTAACTGTAATTCTCACTTTAACATCAGTAAGTGAAAGTAAAAATGCTCTTATAAAAAAAAGCTATGATGGTTTAACATCTGCTAGAGATTCAAAGAGTGAACAAATTCAAAACTTTTTTTCTGAAAGAATCAGTGACATTAATGTTATAGCTAAAAGTAAAGATGTAAA
>JAMORO010000003.1 GCA_027063505.1 Sulfurimonas sp. | reverse complement strand
CTCCTAATGAAGTTTATGCTGATTTCATCAATAATTTAGAGTTTGAAAACACAGAGTTACAGTTAGTAGCATAATAAGTGAAATAAGAATGTTGGTTTAAGTGGTCTTGACAAGTGGGGACATTATAGTTTGGCTTTAATAGATGCTTATACATTGCAATGGCTTCTTTAACATTTAAGAGAGGGTTTGTTTGCATTTGTATTACCTAAATCCGAGAAATTGTATATATTTTGTAGATTCTACTCTTTTTTTTAATCATATACAATGTTATAATTTTTTTACAAAGGACAAAAATGAAAAATTATCTAAAACTTATGTTAAGTGTATTACTATTAAGTTCGACTCTAAGTGCTTTAGAAATATCATCCTATAGTGGTGATGCAAGATTTTATTATGGCACGGCAGATAGCTACAATGATGAACTTTTTAAACAAGAGGGTGCAAGTGGACAGTTTGCTCTTGCTCTTGATTTAGACTTGAATGTAAGTGAAGGTGTTGCATTAAATTTTGGAACAACATTACTTACTACTTTAGGGCTTGAGAACTCACTTATAACTTATCCATTTGCAGGGTCAACTACAAAAAACCAATTATGGCTAGATGAAGTAAACCTTGAGATAGAGCTGATTAAAGATACAGAAGTTACCATTGGTCGTCAATACTTATCATCTCCACTGCTTTACTCAATAGATTGGAATATAGTTAGTAATGCGATGGATGGAGCATATATAGTTGATACACATCTTCCTAAAACAAAAGTAATGGGATTTTGGATAGGCAGAGAGTGGAGTAATGACTATAATGCAACAGTAGATGAGCTTAACTTTGCTGGTAACTTTAGAACATTTAGAGAAAAAGGTGCATATGGAGTTGGTCTACAAACTGAGTTAATTCCAACTGTAACAGCTGATTTTTGGTATTACGATGTAATGAATGATTCCTCTGCTCTCTGGCTTCAGTTAGAAAGTGACTTAAAGAACTTTAATCTTGGTGCACAATTTTCATCTAGAAGCCCAGAACAAGGTGATAGTATCTCAGGGTATGCACTAAGAGCTAAGTATAGTCAAGATTTTTATTCTATAGATGCTTCATTTTCTCAAATGTCAAAAGATGGTTCTGTAAATATTGTTAATCTTGCAGGAGTATATGGAGATGGCAGTAAATCACCACTTTATACTGAAGCATGGTGGAACTGGGGTTATGTTGGTTCAGCTGATACAATTTCGTATGCATTAAAAACAGAAGCAACAATTCGTGATATATATCTAGGTGTTTATCTTACTCAAACAACTAACTCAAGTAGTGATATTGATACAAGGGATATTACACTTAGTGCAAATACAGATGTTGATAATTTAAATATTATGGCAGTCTATATCTACATAAAAAGAGATGACTATAATAATGCAAATGGTTACAATACTCTTCAAGGTTATTTAACATATAGTTTTAAGTAACTGGTCTATTTAAATATAATTTGCTGAGAGACCATCAAACAAGACATGTTGAAATGCATTATAAAATGGACAAAATAAAGATGGAAGTATAGATATTCTAAAGCTTTATACCCTTATTTAAGAATGAAAATTTACTTTTTTTGCTTGAGTTGTGTGGCTGCCTATATGCAGCCATTTCTAATCATAGTACTATTTAAAATCTTAAAAATTTCTATACTAACACTAAAATAATACTTTTAACACACCTTCATCAACTAAAATACTAGTAATTATATTACTCACTGACTTTATAGGAGTGTCCAAGTTTTCAAGATCATAAATAGCTTTTTCTTCAAAATAACTATTTAAAAACAACTCAGTAATTAGAGTGAGTTTTTTCTTTGTCGCTTCAGAAAGGTACTCATTTTGAATTTTTTCAACTACAATATTTTTTAAATATACTTTTTTTTCACTGTACTTTATCTCGCTCGATGTAATAACTCTAATCATGGGGCTTGTACCATCTGATAAAATAAAAGATGAACTTTCTACATCACAACTAAAAGTAATATAGTTACTCTCTTTATCTATCTCTATAAGAGGATGAAGAAACAAAAACTTTAAAAAAAGAAAATTTTTCTCGATAGGGAATTTTTTATTTACAGCTTCATTCATCTCCTGTGGTGTAATTGAATATGTAAATCCATATATATTTACCACCAGCAAAAGAAAAACAGTTAAAAATTTTGTCATTTATATAACCTTTAGATTCATCTCTTAGTTCTTGGAGAAACAACGTCCAGCAAGAGATATAGGATAAAACCTCTCTTGTGCAAATTTTTCTGCTAAAGCAACTATTTCACTCTCATTCAAATTATGTTTAGAAACTCTACCTCTATATATACTAGCATCTAAGTATTTAAACTTTATTAGTTTTTGAGTGATTGCATCTGCCATTGTTAAGACAGAAGAAGCCTTTACTATCTCACATCTAGCATAATTCGTACCTTCAAATGATACATTAGCCGCTCGAAGAGTTGCATCTTCTCCCGGTATTTGTTGTGCTCCAAAAAGTGGTTTTGACATCATTTTAGCATTCTTAAAAATAGGTATATATTGGGCCAAGTGATCTATTGCAGCAGCTGTACGAGACTCAATATCTCCTAAACTCCAGCCTTTATATATTTTATTTAAAAACTTTTTTTCAAGTTGTGGCTGCGAGCTATATTGTGTACTTTTGACTAAACCCTGATCAAATAGAGTAATGCTATTTGTCATCCCATGAAGCTGAAAGTATCCATTTGGATAGGGAGTAAACTGAGCCATACCATTTGGAGTTCCCCTCTCTCCATAAAAGATCACCTCTGGCCACCCTTCTGAAAAACTCTCACACTTTGTGACATAAGCAGCTTTGAACTCTACAAGTCTCTCTCTAGAGAAACCAAGCATATCATCTATCTCTCCACTTTTAAACCCTGCAGCATTTACTATGTACCTAAACTCTTGTGTCTTTTCGATACTACCTTCTCTATATTTCACCTCATAACTACTCTCTTTTTTCACAATCGCTTTTACCGAAGTTTGAGTCAGTACTTTTGCATACGAACTCCCTGCTAATTCTAAAGAGACTACTGCTGCAAGACGAAACAGATTAATACCATACTCTTGAACCATTATGACAGGAAACTGTAGTTTCTCTAAGTCCAAATTTTTTGCGACAGGAATCATCCACTCTTCTAAATCTCTCGGGGTTTTAACTAACTCTTTAAGTTTTAAACTCTCTAAATCATCTCGTGAAAATAGTTTAAAATACTCAGTAGCATCTCCAAGAACTTTATTTTTGCTATCTTTTAAAATTAGCTTCTGATACTCCCCTTGAAGTAATACTAAACGCCGTATTAACTCTTTAGGTGATCCACTATCCTCCAGCGGTACAGCCACAACTGTTGGTCTATAATCTATTGCTTGGGGATAGAGCTGTATTAACTCTATAGACTCTTTTAAAAGTGTAAGACACTGCTTATCAGAAATCTCTCTATAAAGATTGCCACCGGCATGAAGATGACAGATAGGAGGACCATTAACTAAACTCTTTGACTTTTCAAATAGTGTTACATCAATGCCAAGTTTACTTAGGTATAGTGCAACAGATGAACCGGCAATACCACCACCTATGATTCCAACTTTCAACTTATTCAAAATAACTACTCACCTATTAAACAATATGTCATTGCCTTAAAATCAGCAATAACTTCATCAGGGGAAAATTCAGAGATATCCTCTCCATAGTTATATCCATAACTTACACCAATAGAGTCCATCTTTGCAGCTTTTGCAGCTAATATATCATTTTTTGAGTCCCCTACCATGATGGACTCTTTTATAGTTATACCTAACTCTTTACAGACATGTAATAGTGGTTCTGCATCAGGTTTTTTAACACTCAATGAATCACCTCCAATGAAGTACTCAAAAAAACTATAAATACCTAAAGTATTTAAAATAGGAGCTACAAAGGCCTCTGGTTTATTGGTTACAATTGCCATTTTGTATCCATGAGCCTTTAAGCATACTAAAGTATCTAAAACATCTCTATAGAGGACTGTTTTTACACAAACATTCTGTTCATAAAAAGTTAAAAAACTTCTCAGTGCCTTTTCAAACAGTTCAGAATCAATAGATTCATTCACTTCTATTTTTCCAAGAAGTGCTCTCTGTACTAAAGTTTGTGCGCCATTACCTAACCAAGAGTGAATAGTATCTTCACTAAAATGCTCTCTCCCTAAAGACTCCAACATAGCGTTTAGAGAGAGTGCTAAGTCTGGTACACTGTCGATTAATGTCCCATCTAAATCAAATATTATAAGTTTTTTATTTTGAAATTTCACCAGTTCATTCCTACTTCTATTTGTAACTTGAATTTTTACTATAAAAATTTTATCTTTTTTGTGCTTAATCCTTAGCTCCCTTTGATTATAGGCACTATTTTTGCTAGAATAGTAGAAAAGATACTTTAAGGAAATGAATGGCTGAGTTAGAAGAAGAGATAATTATCATTGAAGATAGTGAAGCTATTGAAGATTCACACAGAGCTGATGATGATGTTGTTACTCTTGAAGAACCATCTAACAAAAAAAAGTATATCATTTTTGGAGTTATTGCTGCTTTTCTTCTTATCCTTATAATCACTTCTCTATTTTTCTTTTTAGGTTCAGACCCTGTGGAGGAAGTACCTCTTGACTTAAACATTATAGAAGAAAAACTTGATCAAAAAAAAGTAGCTGTTATTGAGCCAAGTAAACTTGAGAACATGATAGCAAAAGCAAACTATCTCTACTCAAATGGTTCAAAAGAGAAAGCACTCTCTCTTTATGAGACTATTGCACAGTACAGTGAAGCAATCTCTCAATATAATCTCGGAGTAGCCCAACTTAAAAACAGACAATACAAACAAGCGCTCCAAACATTTTCGAAAGCAATTCACAATGATGAAAAACGCTGTGTAAGTGCTATAAATGCTGCTGTATGTGCTATCCATATCAATGATAAAGAGAGTTTTAAATACTATATTGACCTTGCTTATGCATATCTACCTTATGAGATAAACTCTCCTCTTTATTCTTACTATTATACTCTCATTAGTTACTATAACAAAGATTATCTCAGTGCTATGAATTCTCTAAAAAATAGTACTTCTAAAGAGTATCCAGAGATTCAAAAAAACTTGACTGCAAAGATCAATGCTCTTTACGGTAATGACTTTGTAGC
Organism: Sulfurimonas sp.; assembly: GCA_027063505.1. GTDB lineage: Bacteria > Campylobacterota > Campylobacteria > Campylobacterales > Sulfurimonadaceae > Sulfurimonas. The sequence goes on along the minus strand of JAMORO010000003.1, from coordinate 6,853 downwards.
AATCGATGCAATGGAGAAAAATATTGGAGATTTAGATGACTTTAGTTTAGGCCTTTTATATGCTCGTATTGGTGATTTTCATTTAGCATTAAAATATCTTGACGAAGCAATTATAAAAAACATACAACCAGTTAAAGCACAACTTGCACTAGGACTTATAAATATCAAACTAGGGAACCTTCAAACAGCTGCATCAAAAATCAAAAATGTTACAGATATGTATCCAGATAAAGTTTATACATACTATCCGATTAAAGTAAAACTTAAAGAGTCTCTTTTTGACCCAGTAAAAGCACAAAAACAGTATAGGAATTCTACTATAGACTCTAAAAACTCAGTCTATCAAAAAATCTTCGTTTTCTCTCCCTATAAAATTTTCAATGCTAATCAAACCATTAGTTATATTCGTAAAGGGAATGCGAATATATACATAGATAATATAGAATCAGCAAAACAGTACTTACGTACAGGGTCTGCATCTTCAAGTGTAAATGCAGGAATTACTAAAGCGATAAGAAAAGCACTTAAGCTCAAGATACGGGCAGCCAATAGTGATCTCTTAAAACTAGTAAAGATTCAACCAAAACACTCTATTCTCCATTACAACCTAGCACTTACTTATGCACAAATGGGTGTACTTAAAAAAGCAAATAAACATTTTTTAAGATCTTATCACTTGGATGCGAAAAATTATCTTTCAGGAATCTATGCACTCTATACCTCACAACTCATACATAAAGAGTTTAAAAAGCTACGATCGATTCTTCATGATTCTATCAATAATGAAGAAGAAAGTGAAGAGATTGAACTCTATAAAACACTACTCTATATTGCGGACAATGACTATATCTCAGCTATCGACTGGTTAGAAAATGATTATAAAAAGAGACCCCTCTATCTTGTTTTAAATACTCTTATCTCTCTAAAACTCAATAAAATACAAAAAGCTAAGAAAGCTACAAATCAGCTAACTACTCTTTTACCACAAGAGATATTACCTCATCTACTTTATATAGATGCACACTTCTCAGATCTTAAGACTAAGGCCTATGCAACAGCAGTTCTAAACTACTTAAAAAAGCAAAATTTTAGTTTTAATGATCTCTACTATGGTCCTTATATTACTAAGTTTCTCTATATACAACAGAACCTCATTATAGGAAGACTCTACTTTTTACGCGAACAACTAAAACAAGCGCTTGAATCATCTACACAAGGAACTTTTGAGATAGAGACAGCACTGGCTCTTGCCTCACTCTACGATAAGCACTTTGAAGAGTCCTATACCCTTTACAATCACCTTATAGACGAATTAAAAGTTAGAGACTCTTATACACTCTTTTTAGGTGCAGTAGCCTCAACAGCAGCGAAGCACCATCAAAATGCTATCGCTCTTTTAGAGTTATCAAAACTAAAAAACAGATCATTTTATGAGAGTCGTTATGCATTAGCGCTCTTATACTTAGAGGTAAAAAACAATGAAGGTGCAGCAATTCAATTAGCGAAGATTCAAGAGGATGGATTCAAGTCAAATTTCTTTGACTTTATGATAGATACAAATGAGTTACTTTTTAAGAAAAATAACCCATAAGAGATTCAGAAGCTTTTAGTTCATTTCCAATATTTACATTCAGTCTAAAGTTTGATGGAAGATAGAGTGTAGTTATACCATTAAGCATAAAGCCATAACGAAGAGACTGACGAAGATTCTGTTTTTTTATTAAAGAGAGAAAAAGTGGTGTGCAACTCTTTTTTAACTGATGAACAACCTTACACTTATTATCATATTCATCTGAAAAAACAATAGTAGCATACTCATTCATGTCATTAAATAGCTTTGACTTTTTAGAAACACGAGTCCCTTTATAAAGAGTAACACTCTCTACCGTTACATCTAAAGGAATTCTTAAGAAAGCTACATCTAGATAGTCACTCTCAATAACTATTTTATAGGCATACTCAGAATCATTTAACTCCTCTATCGACTTCACAGTTCCATCAGAAGGTGCAGTAACACTTCCCTTATCAAATGAAGGAAGAACTCTTTCAGGGTTTCTAAATATATATATAAAGAAGAGTGTTATACAAAATGCTATAAATGCTAAAAATTCAAAATCCAAAAGAGATAAAAGAGCTGCAATAGCAGCAGAAATCGCTACTGTTTTCAAACCCTCTTCTGATATAGGTAAAAGATTACTCTTCATCAGCGGCCTCATCTTTTTTATCTGTCATTGAAGCATCTACTTTTAACTCTTCTGTAATTTCATCTAAACTATCATCAAGTTTTGACTCTAAGCCATTCTCTTTTTCAAAGTTTTCAATAATTTCTCTTACCTCTTCACCTGTAATATTCTCTTTTTTATACAGTAAGGCAACCATATCTTCAATAGCATCTCTATACTCTTCTAGACGAGCAAGTACAAGGGTATAATGCTCTTGTAATGACTCTTTTATAAAAGTATCCATATCTTCTGCCATCTTATCACTATACTCACGAGCAGCAGGAGCACCTCCACCTAAGAAAGATTGACGAGTTTTTTCAAGTACCATTAAACCTGCAATATCAGTCATCCCGTATGTTTGAACCATAGACTTAATAATATCAGTTGCTCGTTCAAGGTCATTTCCTGCACCAGTTGAAATTTCACCAATGAAAACCTCTTCAGCAGCACGACCACCAAGAAGAACATCTACCTCAGCCCACAACTCATGTTTCTGCATCATAAACTTGTTCTCTTCTGGTTTGTTAAGTGTATAACCAAGAGCAGCTAGTCCACGAGGAACTATACTTACTTTAGATACTTTTTTAGCTCCAACAGTTGTCTCAGCTAAAAGTGCATGCCCACTTTCGTGGTAAGCAACAATTTTTTTCTCTTTAGGATTAATACGACGAGACTTTTTAGCAAGTCCTGCAATCGCACGCTCAACAGACTCAAAGAGATCTTTCTGTTTTACAGTTTTTTGGCTACGACGTCCTGCAAGTAAAGCACCTTCGTTAATAATATTTGCAAGATCAGCACCAGCTAAACCAGCAGTTAATCGTGCAACTTCTTCTACATCTACATCATCATCCATTTTTACATTTTTCATATGTACTTTTAAAATCTTTACACGACCTTCAAAATCTGGTTTGTCAACTAAAACTTGTCTGTCAAAACGTCCAGGACGAAGAAGTGCTTGATCAAGAATTTCAGGTCTATTTGTTGCAGCTAAAATAATAACTGGAGTATCAGTACCAAAACCATCCATCTCAGCTAGAAGTTGATTTAGAGTCTGCTCTCGCTCATCATTTCCACCCATATTTGCACCATTAGCACGACTCTTACCAATAGCATCTATCTCATCTATAAAAATAATACTTGGTGCATCTTTCTTTGCTTGTTCAAACAGATCACGTACACGAGCAGCACCAACACCAACAAACATCTCAATAAAACTAGAACCAGTTACTGAGAAGAAAGGAACTTCTGCTTCTCCTGCAACAGCTTTAGCTAATAGCGTTTTACCAGTACCGGGACTACCAACAAGTAATACACCTTTAGGAATCTTTGCACCTATCTCAACATAACGAGCCGGGTACTTTAAAAAATCTACAATCTCTTGTACTTCCTCTTTTGCCTCTTCAACACCCGCAACATCTTCAAACTTAGTTTTTGGTTTTTCAGAATTAACCATCTTTTTTGATTGTCCCATTCCAAGAAGACCGCCACCCATACTTTTCTGCATACGTCCTGCAAAAAACATCCAGATACCAATAATAAGTAAAAAGGGAAATAACCATCCAAACATCTCTGTAAACCAATTAGTTTCTGAAAATCCTTGATACTCAATACCTTGCTTATCTAGTGCATCTATTAATTTAGTATCACCTTTAACAATTCTTGTAGTATAAACTGTTGCCCCATCAGTTGCAACTGCTTTTATGTAACTCTGACCAATCTCTACCTTACGTACACTCTTTGAATCTACTAAAGATTTAAGTTCTGAGTAACTCACTTGCTCTACTCTTTTGTTTGCACCAAGCACATTTCCATTTGCACTTGAACCATCACCAACAAGAACTTTAAAAAGTCCTATAATTACAACAGAAAATATTGCAAAAGTTATAAGTGGATTTTTGTTAAAAAAGTTATTATCATTACTATTTTTATTCTCTTTATCTGACATTAATTATCTCTTTATTTTAATTTTAAAATAAGTGTAATCCACTCATCTTGGGTAATTTTTTCTACTAATTCACAATCTTTGTAAAAATTTAATACTTTTGTTTCATACTTATCTAAAATTCCAGAAAGCACAAGTATCGCATCTTTTTTCATCGCTTTTTTTAAGTCACTTGCAATAAATGTTAAAACATCTGCTACTATATTCGCAACAACAAAATCATACTGTTTGTTTACAACAGAGGAAGAGCCTTCCCATATATTTGCATACTCTAATTCATTTAAAGTAGCATTTACAAGTGAATTTTCAACTGAAATAGGATCAGTATCACAAGCATCAACAATGGCTCCAAGCTTCATAGCTGCCATTGACAAGATACCACTACCACAGCCAACATCTAAAACGCTATCACCCTCTTTTACATACTTTGAAATCGCACGCAGTGCTGAAGCTGTTGTTGGGTGATGCCCTGTTCCAAATGCTAATGCAGGGTCAATTGCAATATTTATCAAAGTTTCACTAGGTTTATTCCATGTAGGATGAATATAAAATTTATCTATTTCCAAAGGTTGTATACTCTGTTGATAAGATGTTACCCAGTCACTATTTTGTTCTTTTGTCTGGATACATTCAAGTTCAATAGTTTGAGAAAGTGCTTTTTGAAGGGCTTCTGTAAACTGTTCAAGTCCCCAGATTATAGTGTCAAGTTCATCTTCACTTCTTACGATAAAACCTCCATCGATTTCTTCAAAACCAACGGGAGTTGTATCTGATAAAAAATCGGAAAAAAGTGAGTGGTGAGATGAAACTTTAACTACTAGTTGATAGTAGTACTCTTGCATTATTCAGAGACACCCATAACAGCACCCAGTTTCTCTTTGAGTACTTGAGGTGTAAATGGTTTTACAATATAGTTATTAACACCTGCTTTAAGTGCTGTAATAACTTCAGCTTTACCACCCTCAGTAGTTACCATAATAATTGGAGTATCTTTAAATCGTGCATCAGCACGGACCTTTTTAACAAGTTCAAGACCATTCATTTCTGGCATATTCCAGTCAGTAATTAACATATCAATATCTGGATTGGCATCCATTTGGGCCCAACCTTCGACACCATCAGCACCCTCTAGAATATCTTTATACCCTAAACGAGCTAAAGTGTTTTTAATAATACGACGCATTGTAGAACTGTCATCAACAACAAGTAATTTCAAGTGAAATCCTTTTTAAATAATTTGCAAATTTTTAATAAACTAATAATAGCTAAATTTTGTTTGTTTTACTATTAATCAAGTAGCTTAAACATTTTAGGAAGGTCTAAAGTACCTTCATAATAAGCCTTACCAATGATCACACCTTCAACCTCTTTTGTTGCAATAAGAGCTTCAATATCAGCAGCATCTTTTACACCACCACTTGCGATAGTAGCAAGACCACTAGCACGAGCAATATCTAAAGTAAAACCGACATTTACACCAGAGAGTGTTCCATCTTTACCAACGTCTGTACATATAATAGCTTCAACACCAGCGTTTGCAAACTCTTTTGCAAGATCTGTCGCTTTCATCTCACTCACTTCACCCCAACCTTCAACAGCAACATAACCATCAATAGCATCAATACCGACTGCAATAGGATATTTAGCAGCCATATCTCTTACAAACTGTGGATCTTTTACAGCAATACTTCCGAGAATAATTCTATCAATACCTATCTCAAGCATCTTTTGAATCGTAGCTTCATCACGAATACCACCACCAAGTTCAAGTTTAACATTACAGTTTTTACGAATTTTTATAATAGAGTCTAAGTTTTTAGGCTCTCCTGCAAAAGCACCATTTAAATCTACTAAGTGCACCCATTCAGCACCCATCTCTTCAAACTTTTTCACTAATTCATATGGCTCATTTGAGTACACTTTTGCACTCTCCATAACTCCTTTTGTGAGGCGTACAGCCTGTCCATCTTTTAAATCAATTGCCGGGTAAAGTGTCATTATTTTTCCTATAGTTTTATAAAGTTTTCTAAAATTTTAAGACCATTTTCATGGCTCTTTTCAGGGTGTGGCTGAATACCCATAATATTATTGTGAGCAACTGCTGATGTAAATTTATAACCATACTCCGTCTCACCTATAATGTCAGCACTGTTATCGCAAGTTACATGAAATGTATGCACAAAATAGAGGTAGTGGTTCTCATCGAGACCTTTAAAAAGAGGATGTTCTGTTGTAAACATTCTATTCCAACCCATATGTGGCACTTTGAGTGGCTCTGAAAACTTTCCACTCTCAAAAGCTTTTACATGCCCTTTAATAAGTCCTAATCCTTCATGTTGACCGAACTCTTCACTACTTTGAAAAAGTAACTGCATTCCAAGGCATATTCCAAGGACTGGTTTTCCAGTAGCAGCAAACTCTTTAATTGCATCTATCATATTACGCTCACGAAGATGTTCCATTGCATCACCAAAAGCACCAACACCTGGAAGTATAAGTTTATCGTACTTACTAAATTTTGTAGGATCACTCTCTACAACTGTATCTTTACCTAACTTAGCAAATGCATTTTGAACACTTGCTAAATTTCCCATATTATAGTCTACTATTGCTATCATTATTCATCTATCTTTAATTTTGTAAATTTTATATATATTGCTAAACTTATCAACAGTAGAGAGACTCCACC
>JAMORO010000002.1 GCA_027063505.1 Sulfurimonas sp. | reverse complement strand
CTGATAAACCGTTTAGTTCCAACTATCTACACCTACTCTACTACTAGAGAATCCATCATCTCTACTATACGGTCAGACTCTGCACTCAAATGCTGCTGTGCCATCGTATAAAGCATCTGTTCTTCTTTCATATTATGTTGTTGTAGAAGAATCATAAGTGTCTCACTTGTTCCAAAAAACTTATTTTTATTATTATCAGTAATCGCTTCAAGAAGTTGTTTCATTAGAGCTCTCATCTGCATATGCTCTTGACGCATCATAGCCGTTGGCCCCTGAGTCATTCCTGTTTTTGTTTCAAACTCTGCGAACATCACTCGCTCTTCCATCTGAAAATGGTGCTCCATATCTGCTACAAAAGCCTCTGTAAGCTCTTTTGCATCTTTAAGAGATTCACCTGCTTTTGCTTCCATACTAGCAAAAACTTCATCACATTTTCTATGGTCATTTGTTAAATATTCTTTTATCGTACTCATTATTTTTCACTTCTATTAAAATTATTTAGTGACATTATATATAAATAAGATAATTTACAATTTAAAGGTATACTATATTTTTAAAATTAAATATTGGGTCGCTTATGAAAAACAAAAAATTTATTACTTTAGGGTTTGCTTCAACAGCTTTAGCCATTGGGCTTCTTTTCTCTTCTTCTCTTTTTGCAAAGTCTCCTACAAAACAGGATGAGGCATCTCGTCTTCAAGCTCTAGCAAAATTTACAAAAGTGATTAGTATAGTTGAGCAGTATAATGTTGATGATGTAACTATTGAAGAGCTTATGGATAAAGCACTTGATGGCATGATGAAAAACCTAGATGCACACTCAAATTTTTTAACAAAAAAAGACTATAAACAACTTCAAGTACAAACGAGTGGAGAGTTTGGTGGACTAGGAATTACTGTTGGAATGAAAGATGGTGCACTAACAGTTATCGCACCCATAGATGACACACCAGCAGACAAAGCAGGTTTAAAATCAGGTGATATTATCTTAAAAATTGATGCTAAATCTACAATTAGTATGACTATTGATGAAGCAGTCTCACTTATGCGTGGGAAAGTTGGAGATCCAATTGATGTAACTATTGTTCGAAAAGGTGAAGCAAAACCTTTAGAGATACACATTGTTCGTGGTATTATCACTATTGAATCAGTTCATGCTAAAGTTATTAATAAAAATGTTCTCTATATTCGAGTTGCTAGTTTTGATAAAAAAGTAGCAACAGATGTTGCAAAAGAGATTAACAAAAGAAAAGCAACAACAACTGGAATTATTTTAGATTTACGAAACAATCCAGGAGGACTTCTTGATCAAGCGGTAGACCTAGTAGATATCTTTGTCGATGAAGGGAAAATAGTTTCTCAAAAAGGTCGTCATAAGAGTGATGATAGAACATACTCAGCTACTTCAAGTGCTACACTTACAAAAGTTCCTGTTGTTGTACTTATAAATGGAGGAAGTGCAAGTGCTTCAGAAATTGTAAGTGGTGCACTTCAAGATCATAAACGTGCAGTTTTAGTAGGTGAAAACACTTTTGGAAAGGGGAGTGTACAAGTTGTACTTCCTATAACGAAAGAGGAAGCTATCAAACTTACGATTGCAAGATACTATTTACCAAGTGGAAGAACTATTCAAGCAGTTGGTGTAAAACCAGATATTGAAGTTGCTCCAGGTGAAGTAAAAACTCATAAAAACTCTTTTTCTATCAAAGAAGCAGACCTCAAACAACACTTAGAAGAGGAGTTGGAGAAAGTTGATGGTAAAAAAGAGGAGAAGAAAGCTGAGTCAAAAGATAAAAAAGATATAATCACGCCAGAAATGTTGAATAAAGATATTCAACTCAAAGAAGCTGTTGATATTATCAAAGCATTAGCAATAATAAAAGGATAAAAGTAAATGGAAAAAAGAGAACTTCTTTACGAGGGAAAAGCAAAAAGACTATTTTTAACAGATGATGAGAACTTAGTAATCTCAGAGTTTAAAGATGATTTAACAGCGTTTAATGGTGAAAAGAAATCAAGTGAAGCTGGAAAAGGTGCACTAAACAATAAGATTTCTACTGAGCTATTTAAACTTTTAGAAGCAAATGGAATTCCAACGCACTTTGTTAAGATGATAGATGACAACCATATGCTTCATACGAAAGTGGATGTAATCTTAATTGAGGTAATTGTTCGTAATATCGCTACTGGTTCACTTACACGTAATCTTGGTATTGAAGATGGAAAAGTACTTCCTTTTACTCTTGTTGAATTTGATTACAAAGATGATGATTTGGGTGATCCAAAACTTAATGACCAACACTGTCTTATTTTAGAACTAGTTGAGCACCAAGATGAACTTGATAAACTTCGTCGTATGGCTCGTCAAGTAAATGATGTTTTAAAACCTTACTTTGCAGAAAAAGGTCTTAATCTTGTGGACTTCAAACTAGAATTTGGTAAAGATAGCAGTGGAAATATCATCCTTGTTGATGAGATCTCTCCTGACAACTGTCGTTTCTGGGATATTGAGTCTGGTGAGAAAATGGATAAAGATAGATTTCGTCAAGGTTTAGGTGGGCTTACAGTAGCTTATGAGCAAGTATTAAATAGAATTTTAGGAAAATAGTAATGACAGCAATAGTAAATGTATCTTTAAAAGCGGGAGTTTTAGACTCTCAAGGGAAAGCAGTTCACCATGCACTTGATTCACTTCACTTTTCAGGTGTTTCAGATGTTCGTGTTGGAAAACAGATAGTTCTTAAACTCAATGAAACAGATAAAGAGAAAGCTATGGTTGAAGTTACTAAAATGTGTGAAGAGATTCTTGCTAATACTGTTATTGAAGATTACAAGATAGAGCTTATCTAATGAAAGTTACAATTTTACAATTTCCAGGGACAAACTGTGAGTATGATACACAACATGCATTTGAGCAGCTTGGTGCTACTACTGAAATAGTTTGGCATAAATCTGAGTCAATTCCTTCAGATACAAACTTACTTGTAGTTGCCGGAGGTTTCTCTTATGGTGACTACCTTAGAAGTGGTGCTATAGCAAAGTTTTCTCCTGTTATGAAAGCAGTCTCAGCATATGCTAAAGAGGGTGGAAAAGTTCTTGGAATCTGTAATGGTTTTCAAGTCTTAACAGAAGCAGGACTTCTTCCAGGTGCACTCAAACGTAATGATGGTCTTCACTTTATCTCTAAGCACCATACTCTTAAAGTTGAAAATAGTGATAATATTTTCTTAGAAGAGTTAAATAATGGTGATATTGTCAACATTCCTATAGCACATCATGATGGAAACTACTATATAGATAATGCTGGTTTAGCCGACCTTAAAGCAAATAATCAGATTCTTTTAACATACAGTGATGTAGATGGAACTACAAAAAACCCTAATGGTTCAGTAGACTCTATTGCAGGTGTATGTAACAAAGAAAAAAATGTATTTGGTCTTATGCCTCACCCTGAACGTGCTATGGAGTTGATCCTTGGTTCTGATGATGGAAAAGCAATGCTTCAAGGATTTATGAAGTCGTGCTAAAACTCCTCTTACTCTCTTTTCTTTTTGTATCCTCTCTTCTAGCAAATAAGGTTATCTACCTAAGCTATGAAACGGTACCAGATAGAGTAGTAAAAGGGGAAATATTTCCAGTAACAATCAAAGCACTCTCTACAGTTAAAGACTCAAAAAAGATCTCCTATACTTTTTCTAATAAAATGGGATTACATATCTTAAACCAGACTCCTATTAGCGAAGAGAAAGGAAAGTATTTTTATGAAACATTCTACTTTCAAGTAACTGCAAGTAGAGCTAAGCTTCCTGATATAGAGGCATCTTTAGTTAGACATAAAAAGCTTATAAGCAGTGACCTAAACCTCTCTTTAGAGTATCAAACGACAACCCTTTTAGGTAAAAAACTAAATGTAATTACACTCAACCCAAAGAAAGATTTTTCTCATATCATAGCTGATAATTTTGAGCTTCAAGAGTTTAAAACAACTACTTACGATAACAAACATAACATTGTTGTTTTTGTAGCTACTGCACTTAATACTAATATTAAAGAGTTACATTTTAACAATGTCTCAAAACAGGGAGTTGAATCTATTAGGGACTCATATTTAGACTCTAAAATAACATACTATGTAGTTATTAACAAAGAGTTAGAAAACTTCTCTTTTACTTATTTTAATCTCTTAAACAATAGATTCCAAAAAATAAATATTCCCATTATTGTTGATGATGATAGTGTTGTTGCACAGAGTGACTTAAAACCTAAAGATCAATCAAAAGAACAACTTAAGATGAGTATTGCAGCTGGTATTGCAGTAGTTGGATTTTTCTTTATACTCTGGAGAAAAAAATATATTTATCTTGTATTTATTCTTATTCCACTAATATACATTATTTATCTGTCTATTCCCCAAAAAGATGTCTGCATTAAAGAGGGATCAGATATTCATCTTTTACCTGTTGCAAATGGAACTATCTTTGAAACGACTACAGAAAAGTCACTCTTTCAAAAAGAGGGAAATGTTGAAAACTTTATAAAAATAAAACTTAAGAATGAACGAATAGGATGGGTAAAAAATGAAAATATTTGCTCACATTAATTGGTTTATAGCTACTGTTCTTATATTTATTTCTCTCACTTTTTCTATACTTTTTTATTTTTTACTTCCTCGTCCTTATGCTCGAAAAATTGCTGCATGGTTTGTTAGACTTACAATATTTTTTTCAACAGAAGTAAAAGGGGAAGAGGACCCTGCTGCACAGATGTTTCTTATAAATCACCAGAGTGATTTAGATATAGGAGTCATTGAAACAGTTTCTAAAAAAGATCTTGCATGGGTTGCAAAAAAAGAACTCTTTGATGTCCCATTTTTTGGTCTTGCAATGAGCATGCCAGAAGACATTCCCATAGAACGTAAAAGTAAAACCTCTTTACTAAAACTCCTTAAAAATGCGAAAGATAGACTTAACAAAGGTCGTGTTATCACTATGTTTCCAGAGGGCACACGATCTCGTAATGGAAGGATGCTCTCTTTTAAAAATGGTGCTAAAGTTGTAGCTGATAAGTATCGCTTACGGGTACAACCAATTGTACTTATAGAGACTGCAAAATATTATGATATAAAAAGATTTTATTACTCTCCGGGGACTATAAAAGTTATCTATCTTGATAGTTTTATTGCAGATAAAGAGGATAGTGATTGGTTACGAAAATTACAAGAAAAAATGCAAAAGGTATATGACGATGAGTTGGCAAACAATCCTAGCGATAGGTAGTGGTGGATTTTTAGGAGCTATACTTCGTGCTTACCTAAATGGTGTCATCAATAGTAAAGTTACACATGTTCTTCCACTTGGAACACTTGGTGTAAATCTTATTGGTAGCCTTATTATGGGAATACTGTTTGCTTACTTTATGCATACTACCGTACTCTCTGTACATATGAAATCATTTTTAACAACAGGTTTTTTGGGTGCACTCACAACTTACTCTACATTTGCAATGGAAACATTCTGGCTATTAGAAGGTGGCTCTTTTTTACTAGCACTTACAAATATGGCTATTAATGTTTTTGGAACAGTAGCCATGGCAGGTTTAGGATTCTACATTATTAAGCTTATTTTTAAAGTTTAACTTTCCATTATCTCTAAACAATCTGTAATAATTTTAAAAGAGATAGAAAAATAATTTATATAAAGAATTATAAAGTAATGACCTCATCAGCACACCAGTTTGCTAACTCTATATCATGTGTTATAAGAAGCATAGCCATAGAGTCTAAATGTCTTATGAGCATCTCCATTACCTCCAACTGAATTACATTGTCAAGTGCAGATGTAGGCTCATCTAGTAATAAAATATCAGGCTTCATAAGAATAGCTCTTAATATAGATGCCCGTTGGAGTTGCCCTCCTGAGAGTTCATGAGGAAGTTTTAGAAGTAAATCATATTCTAGGTTAATTAATTTTAAATATTTTTCTAGCTCTTTTAAAGGTGCAACATCAGATATCTGATTAATAAGTGTATAACTAGGATGAAAAGAGCTGTAAGGGTCTTGAAAAACTTGTGAACATAAAGCAACTTTTATGGAGCCTTCAATCGGTCGTAAGTTCTTTAAAATCAGTTCAAAAAGAGTACTCTTTCCAGCACCACTCTCCCCTACAATCGCTTTTAGTTCACCTTTTTGAAGTGTCAGTGAAAAATTGTTTAGAAGTAACTTATCTTTGGTATATCCAAAAGTAAGGTTTTTTACATCTAAAAGATACTCCAAGATCTAACTCTTAGTAAGTGAAGTGTACGCTTTTACTAACTCTTTATAAAGCATGTCTGGTTTAATATGAGCATCATTCTCCCAGATACGTTTCATAACGATATTATCCTCTTCTCCATTCCATACTTTTATATAAGAACCATCTTTATATCCATTATCTTGACGAAACTGATTTAAAATATTTTTTCCAACATAGAGGCGGTAGAGTGTTTCAAGATCAAGTCCACTCATAAGTACAAGATCAAAGAAGTCACAAATCATTGCATCAATATCGAGTTCTTCTTCTGAAATAGCAACTCTTATAAGTGATTCAACTTTAGCGATTACAATCTCTTGAGACTCATATTTTTCCTGTTTTACATCTAATTTTGAAAATGATTCTAATTCTGAAATATTGATCGCTATATCTTCAATCCCACCCTTGAGCATCTGTGCATAATTTTCAATAGCTAAACTCATAATAAAGTGCCATACATCTACAACTTCTATTTGGTGGTTTGCCCAATCTGGTTCTTTATCTATCGCTTTCCAATGTTTCCAAGAAAAACTATCAACCATTTCTGCACACTCCATATAAATACAGCGTTTCCAGTTAATAGTTTTCCCATTTTTTGTGATACCTTTCGTCCACTCTTCGCCATTTGTTGCATTGTTGAGTTGGTTTTGTAACTGTAACATCAATAATATTTTATCATTCATAAAAGAGACTCACTTTGATTAATTTATTTCATATTTTATCTAAATATGCTAAACTTTCGTACCTAAAAAGAGAGATTTATGAAAAGAATTAACTGTAGAAGATGTGCTTACTATTTTGTCACTTGGGAGCCTAAAAAACCACATGGCTGTAAGGCTTATGGATTTAAATCCCCTCAAATACCATCAATGGTTGTTTTTAAAAGTAGTGGCACTGAATGTTCAATGTTTACTCAAAAATAAAGTTCTATTTTTTTTCCAAAACCTAGACTATTATCAGTAAGTTTTACAGATGAGAGTTTTATCTGCCAGAGTGTTGGATTCATTGCAAGAGCATAGGGAAAGTGAAAAAAGTATTTTTTTGTAAGTCTACTGTTAGAGAAAGGAAGAAAGACTCCTTTAAATTGTAAACCTTTTATCTCCCCAATTTTTTTTGTTTCAAGAAGTATATTTCCAGCTATGTTTTCATTACTCATAATATGTTTGATATGAGTAGTCTCTAAAGAACTTGCAACTACAAAAGAGTTCGTATCTCTATCAAATACATAAAAAAGAGAGCAGACACTTAATGCATCATTTAGTGTTGTGGCAAGACTCATTACATGATGTTTTTCTATAAACGCCACTACTCTCTGCAGTTCTTTATTCATTAAATTTTATAAAGAAAATTCTCTAAAGCTTCAGCATCATTTATAGAGCGTTTTTCTAACATCATCTGTGCAATATCATCAAGACTAAGCATATTGAAAATCTCTGTGGGACTATTTGTATTATAGTAACTCTTTATAAACTCTAGTAAAATCTCAAAGTTATCATCTCTAACACTATATTTTTTATACTCTTTATACTCATCCCAATCAATTCTTGCCAATGCATACCCCTTCTATTTTTGACATTTTAGCGAAAGTGCTTTGTCTAACTTCTTAATTATGCCCAACATTTTATTCTCAGAGACAGCAAAATTTAAACGCATAAAGCCACTACCCTCTCTGCCAAAACTGATTCCTGCATTGAGTCCAAGTTTTGCTTCTTGTATAAAAAACTCACGCAGAGCCTTATCCCTAACTCCTAAACCTTTACAATCTAGCCATGCAAGATAAGTTCCCTCTATCGGTATGAGTTTTATAAGTGTAGGATATCTCTCTAGCATACCCTTTAGTGCTAAATAGTTACTATAAAGATGTTCTCTAAGTGCAACAACCCACTCTTTTCCCTCTCTATATGCACTCTCAAATGCAACATGAGAGAGAACACTTCCCTGTGCAAAATGAACTCTATCGTAAGCTACTTGAAACTTTTTTTTCAGTTTTTCATTTTGTACAACAACACTACTCATCGCAAATCCTGCCATGTTAAATGTTTTACCAACACCAATGGCAGTCACTGTTATCTCTTGTGCTTGCTTACTTAATGTTGCAAAAGGAGTATGTTGATATCCCCTGTATACCAAGTCAGAATGAACTTCATCTGCAAAAACTACAATACTCTGTTCATAACATACTTCAAGAATTGCCTCTAACTCCTCTCTCTTCCAAACACGGCCAACTGGATTATGAGGAGAACAGAGTAGAAGTAACTTTGTAGAGGGTGTAATTTTTGACTTTAAATCTTCAATATCAAATCTATAAACACCCTCTTCATCTTGTGAGAGTGGGTTTTTAATAAGAGTACGTTCTAGATTTAAAACAGAGTGGAAAAACGGAGAGTAAACTGGTGTTTGTACGATTACACCCTCCCCCTTCTCTGTAAAAGCCTCTATCGCCACACACATTGAAGCAACCACGGAGTGCGAGTAAAAAAGATCTTCCACTTCAAAAGAAAATCCATGCTCTTTTTGCATCCACACTCTCTGTGCATCATAAGCACTACGAGGAACCTCTTCATAACCAACTATAGGATGCTCTAACCTTTTTTTCACGGCTTCAAGCACAAAAGATGGAGTATCTATATCCATATCTGCTACCCAAACTGGCTCAACATCCTCTGTACCAAAGAGTTCTTCTCTTAGTGTATACTTTTCAGCATTTGTATTCTCTCTCGCTGCACTTGTAGAAAAATCATACACTATCTTTTTCTCCACACACTTACCTCTGAGAGTGTATGCTGATACTTTCTCGCTGTCTCTTTAATAACAAAAGCCAAATCTTCTCTGTGAATAAGTTCAAATTTTTCACCTAGCAGTATTTGTAGACTCTCTATAGTCTTTACAGCTTTACCAGTCTCATCTTCATAACCACCAAGCCAAAACTCTTTTGCAGTGGAACTCTCTTGCCAAGTATAAGGAGAAGTAAGTACTAAAATAGCATCCTTATTTAAGCGCTCATCCACTCCCTCTAAAAATAATTTTGGGTTATAGAGTCTATCTATCAAGTTTGTCGCCATAATAAGATCATAGCCACTAAAGTTAGGCTTTAGGTTACAAGCATCACCCTGCCAAAATGAGACCCTATTTTTAAGAGTTTCATATCCTAACTCTTCAATAGTTACTCGCTTTTTCGTAGCAAGTTCCCCCTCGTCTAAAGTCAAAAAGGCTATACTCCCCTCCTCTTTGAGTTTTACACCTACCTGTACAAATCTTGCGGAGAAGTCTATTCCCTCAACACTCTCAAATGTTTTTGCCAACTCATAAGTAGCACGTCCCGTTGCACAGCCAAGGTCAAGTGCTTTATCTCTATTAATAGTAAATCTTGATGCTAATTCTGCTGTACTTATTGCAAAATTTTCCACGCCAAAATGAGTCTCTCCATATTGAAACTCACAGTACTGTGACACTAAAGCATCACTCTCATAAATATCTTCCACGCTCTCTTCTCTCTTTTGTGTGATTACATACCTAAATCCAGCATTCTGAAAAAAATGCTTTCTAAAGGCATATCTTGAATTTTTTGTTATTAAATTTCCGCTACTTGCCCATGAAGAGCCAAGTATCAGTGCATGTTTTTCATCAAAGGTTGGCACAGAAAAATCATCATATGCTTCATGAACTCTAAATCCCTCAAAGGGGCGAATAGGTGTTCTACTCCACTGCCAAACATTCCCTACAATATCATAGAGTCCATTAAAATTAAACTCATTTACAGGGGAAGAGGATGCATAGTGGTAGAAGTTAAGGTTTGCTCTACTCTCATGAAACTCTGGAATATCTTTAAGGTCTGCTCTCTCATACATCACTCTATATTCAGCTTCACTTGGGAGTGTATAGACTACACCCTCTTTTTGACTCTTGTACCTACAAAATGCTTCCGCTTCCAAGGCATTTACATCTACAGGCCAGTCAAGTGGCATATCTATAAGAGATGAGAGGGCTCTATACTTAAAACTATCTCCCTCTTTTATCCAAAAAGGGGGATGTTTGGCTTCTGTTTGTCTTAAAAATGCTTCTCCCTCCTCATCCCAATACTCTCTATTTTCATAACCACCCTCTACTACAAATGTCATAAACTCGCCATTACTTACAAGATATTTTGAAGCTTCAAATCCAGCTACTTCCTTCTTATAAACACCATATTCATTATCCCAACTATAGAGTGAACACCCCTCACCTATACCAAGTGTAACTCTTGCACTCTCTACTGATACCATAGCGTTTTGTGGTGCAAAAGAGGAGTGCTCACAAAGAGGAAAAAACTCTACCTCTCTTATAAACTCTAGTGGCATCTGTCTATGAAGAACCAAAGAGGTCTCTATATGGATTCGTTCATGCTCTATACCCATAAGAATTATCCACATTGCAGAGTCCTCTTTTATAGGTAGAGTAAGGGGAAGTTCCATAATAAGTCTTGAGACTAATGCTTTTACCTTTACTCTATACTCTCTAACATCTGAGACTTCAGGCCAGTTGTATCGAGTCTGATCCATATCATCCCAAGCCATCTCATCAACACCTACAGCAAAGATTGACTCAAAATTTGCATCTATTCTCTGTGTGATTATCTTCATATTTATAAGTTTATTGATAAAAAATGTTGCAGTATGACCAAAATAGAAGATCATTGGATGGCGTGTTATCTCTGATTTTTTATAAAAAACAGTATCATCTTTTAAAAGCTCAAACACTTTTTCATAAAGTTCATATGTATTATGAAAATACTCTAGTATCTCTTGGCGTTTACCCTCTATGCTCTTGCCATCTAGCAAAACGCTATAGTGACTTAATTTACTCAAATAACAACCTTTAAATTTGTTATAATGATTATATGCAAATTATTCAAAGTAAATTATTAAACAACTTTAAGAATCTTACACAAGGGTTTACAACAAAGCAAAATGGGAATTTAGCTTTTCATGTAGAGGATGATGAAAAGCATGTTATTGCTAATCATAAAAAACTCGCAGACTCTCTCAACTACAACTACAACTCTTTAGTTCATATGAAGCAGATACATACAACAGATGTGATAGTTATAGACGATGCAGATGACTTTTTACATCCACCTACTTGTGATGCACTTATAACTGATAGAAGAGAGACTCCTCTTATGGTGATGGTAGCAGACTGCTCACCTATTCTCTTCTATGATACTAAACGCCATGTTATAGCAGTTACTCATGCTGGGAGAGCGGGTGCTTTTCATAACATAATCGCCAAGACCTGTAACTCCTTTGCAAAGAACTATCACTCCGTTATGCAAGATATCTATGTAACTATTGGTGCGAGTATTAAGAGTTGCTGCTATGAGGTAGGCATAGAAGTAGTCCAAGAGGCAATTAATTTAAATTTTGACTATGCTATCTATCAAAAAAACAGCTCCTACTACCTCGACATATCTAAGATCCTCAATACACAACTTCTATCTTTCGGCATCCCTCAAAAAAACATAGAGATAGAGAGTCAATGCACCTCTTGTTCTAACACACATTTTTCCTATAGAAGAGAGCAAAAAACTGGTCGGGAAGCGGGAGTAATTTTACTCAAATAACGCTCTGTTATAAAAACTACTTAAGCTAATTAGTGTACTACTGCATCAAACAAATTAAATGAGAAAATAATGATTAAAAACGTAATATCAACAGTAACAGCCTTAACTCTTCTCGCGTCACCTTTAGCAGCAGAAATGTATCTTGGAGTAGAAGGGAGTACAGGCTCAGGTACGATAGACTACTCTATGGTCTATGATGAGTATGCAGCAACACACCCTGAGACAGACTTCTCTAGTGATGAAGAGTTTACAACATTTAAAGTGATTCTAGGAGCGGGTATAATGTCCCCAGAAAAACAAACCACTTAATACAATATTCTTATTTAAAAAGTTAAAATAAGAACAGAAAAGTGAGGGATAAAAAATGAGTACAAAG
>JAMORO010000001.1 GCA_027063505.1 Sulfurimonas sp. | reverse complement strand
GTCTATCTTTAAGTTCTCTCGTATCCCTGTTTTTAAGGGGAGCATAGAAGAGGTAACTGGGTTAGTCCTTACTAAGCGTATCTTTAAGCAAGCCCTTGAAGATGATAGTGTAACACTGAAGTCTATCACAAAAGATATCTTCTCCATAAATGAAAACATCCCAGTGAGTAAAGCACTCGATCTTTTTATAGCCAAAAAAGATCACATGTTCTTAGTCATAGACAACTATGACCAGACAGATGGTATATTGACTTTAGAGGATTGTGTTGAGACTGTTCTTGGGGTTGAGATAATGGATGAGAGTGACACAACAGAAGATATGCGTGAACTAGCAAAACGGAAGATGAAGTTAAAGCGTAAAGCAAAGCTAGATCTTTAGCCTCACTTTTTGGGTGAAGCTACAGAAAAAAATTTAGTTTTTTTCTAAGTTGTGCTTTAGCACTAAAAGCATCACATTCGGGAGTAGACTGGCGGGAACTCTACATCCCTGGAATACGTGGGATATTTCCAAGTTTTGAGTGTCTACAGTAAGAACCCCACCCTTTTTTGAGCCAGTGACCGATGATAGGCATAGGGAGCATAAAGGCACGTTTCTCATCTCTGTAGACAAAGGCTGCACCATTTCCAGTATCCATCACACAGAGGATGTTTAAGTGCTCGTTATAGCCTTTGAAGTTGCTAGAGTTATTTTCTCTCTCTTGGATGTTATGCGCTACATTTTTTGCCATAACTTCGGCAACATGTCCCTGTTTTGCTCTCCAGTCGTACCCCTCAAGAGAAGCTACATCACCTATAGCATAGACATTTGTCATCTTGCCATCATCATCTAAAACAGTTGAAAAATCATCTGTTTTGATAAATCCTGCTGCATTAAGAGGAAGGTCTGAGTTTACTATGACCTCATGACCAGCTCCAGCAGGGATAAACATAGTAAAGTCAGACTCTAACTTAGAGTTATCTTCAAACACTATACCATCCGCTTCAAATGCTGTTATCTTTTTCCCAAAGTGCTGTTTGAGTTCTAGCTTGTCAAACATAGTACTCATCATCTTGAGTGCTTGAGGCCCCATACGTTTACCAGGTTCTGCCATAGGAGCGAAGAAAGTAAGCTCAAAGTTTTTTCGAATGCCTTTTTTCTTCAGCATATTGTGAACATTGAAAAGAAGTTCAAATCCTGGACCACCACGAACGGCTGAAGTGTCATTTGGATTACCACCAAAGCCCATTGCAATTTTTCCACTCCCTTTCGCTATAAGTGCATCAAGTTTATCTCTGATAAGGAGAGACTGTTCTGGCGCACCACAGATAGAGAGTGTGTTCTCTATCCCTTTGTGTTTCATTTTTGAAGCACCCATCGCAACTATGAGGTAGTCATAATCATCCATAACCATACCATCTTGAAAAGTTACACGATTCTCTTTGTGCTCGATTTTACTTACACTGTTTATAAGTAGATTAAATCCATGAGCTACTTGAAGCTCTTTAAGATCAACACAAACATCTTTAAACTCACTCTCATGAGTGGGAATCCAGATAGAAGTTGGAAAGATATAGAAAAAATCTCTATCACTTACTAGTGTAACATCGTAGTTTAATTTTTTAAGATAGACAGCTGCATCAACACCTGCAAATCCTCCACCTAAAATGAGTACTTTTTTCATGATTTACCTACTTTGTGATTATTTTGTTATATATTACTATAGATGATATTAAATATAGGTTAAACTTCTAATTCTCTCTACTTTATTAAAATAATTGAGTTTATTTGTAAAAATAGAGTAATATTCGCACATGAAAATATTTATTTTATTATTATTTATAACATCCTATCTTAACGCTATTATAACAATAGCTCCTATTGAGCTTGGGAAAAAACCTGGAACCACTGGAAAAGTAGAGGGCTCTTTTCAAACAAAACGGGGTAATACTGAAAAAGATGAGTACTCTTTAGGTCTTAAGCTACAGTATGACAACAATGCAAGTTATGTTATCTTCACAGATATTATCGGAGTATATGGTGAAGCTTCAGGAGAGCGAAACACGAACAAAACCTATCTACATACTCGTTTTATTCACAACCTTTATAAAAGTTTAGATTATGAAGTCTATCTACAGTCGGAGACTAATGAGTTTACCAGTGTAGATAAAC